>JAWOIM010000370.1:0-5256 GCA_046484685.1 Chloroflexota bacterium
CATGGCCGTTCCCTCCCCGCTGCGGCGCCTGTTCGACTACCTGCCGCCTGCCGACATGGTGGCGGTGCCCCGCCCTGGGCAGCGCTATTGGCTGCCCTTCGGGCGCACGCGCTGCGTTGGGGTGCTGACGAACCGTTAGCGCCGGCCACCACCCGGCAGCGCAGCCGCCTGATCCTGGTCGCGGCGCTGGTGCTGGTGCTGGACCAGTTGAGCAAATATGCAGTAGAAGCGGCCGTCCCTCTCTACCAGAGTTGGGCACCCATCCCTGCCCTCGAACCGGTGCTGCGCTTTACCCACGCTACCAACACCGGGGCCGCTTTTGGCATGTTCCCCGACGGCAGCCTGATATTTACCATTGCCGCTCTGCTCATTGGTCTGGCCATCCTCTACTACAACTATATTTTGCCCGGTGGTATCTGGCTGCTGCGGCTGGCGTTGGGCTTACAGTTGGGTGGGGCGATGGGCAACTTGCTGGACAGGCTGCGGCAGGGTCACGTCACCGACTTTATCGACATGGGCAGCCTGTGGCCTTTTATCTTTAATGTAGCCGACGCGGCTATTGTAACTGGCGTCATCCTGTTGGGCTGGCTGATGGTCCAGGAGCAAATTCAAGAATACCGTGCGCGGCAAACTACGACTGCCGGAAACACCTCACCTTCTACTGACGAACTTCGTAATTCGTAATTCGTAATTTGATATGGAGCGTACCCTTACCCATACCTTTACCTCCGACCAGAGCGGCGAGCGGCTGGACAAAGCGCTGGCCGACCTGTTTCCCGACCATTCCCGCGCCCAGTGGCAGCGCCACATTAAGGAGGGAAGCGTGCTGTTAGATGAGCAGCCGGTCAAGGGCAGCTACCGTATTGAGGGGGGGGAACAACTGGTAGCCCACCTGCCGCCCGTGCAAGAAACCAACCTGGCAGCCGAAGCCATCCCACTTGACATTCGCTATGAAGATGAAGAGATGCTTGTGGTTAATAAGGCGGCGGGCATGGTGGTCCATCCGGCAGCCGGCCATGACAGCGGCACGCTGGTCAACGCCATTCTGGCCCACTGCCCCGACATCGAGGGTATTGGCGGCGAACGGCGCCCCGGCATTGTCCACCGGCTGGACAAAGATACATCGGGGCTGATTGTGGTGGCCAAAAATGAGCGAGCACTGCGTCATTTGCAAAACCAGTTCCGGCGGCGCACCGTGCACAAACAATATCTGGCTCTGGTGGAGGGCCAGATACAGCCGGGCGAAGCCCTCATTGATGCCCCGATCGGCCGCGATCCAAAGCAGCGCAAGCGGATGGCCATCATTCCCACTAACAGTTCAGCCACGGCCCGTGAGGCCCAAACCCATTACCGGGCGCAGCAATATTTCGACGAGCATACGCTGGTCACCTGCCAACTGCGCACCGGGCGCACTCATCAAATTCGGGTGCATATGGCGTATGTGGGCTATCCATTGGTGGGGGACACAGTATACGGCCGTCGCCGCCAGTCCCTCCCCATCAAACGACATTTTCTCCATGCGGCCGAATTGGGACTGAAACGGCCGTCTGACGACGAGCCTCTCTTTCTGCAAATCGAACTGCCCGCCGATCTGCAAGCCATTATCAAGTTGCTGGGCTAAGTAACCGTCTCTTGTTTCTGCCCTTTACCCGCTTCCCTCTCCAGCGGCAGCGACAAATAAAAGGTGCTTCCCATCCCCGTCTCGCTGCGACACCAGACCCGGCCCCCATGCCGTTCGGCCACCGACTTGACAATAGACAGTCCCAACCCGGATCCTTTCACATTCTCTGTACCCCGCTGCCGGGCACGATAAAACTTCTCAAACAGCCGCATCTGCTCCTGCTGCGGGATGCCCGGACCATTGTCGGCCACGCTGATAATCACTTCCCCATTTTGCTGCTCGGCCCGCAAATACATCGGTCCTGAATTAGGGGCATATTTAATACCGTTAATGACCAGATTGGCCACAGCCTGGCGCAGCATGGCCCGGTCTCCCATTACGGTGGGCACCGGGGAGTCCATTTCAACCTGTAGAGAAATACCATTGTTCAGGGCATGTTGCAGATGCTCCCTGGCCACCTCACTTAACAACGAATCCAATTCAACCGTCACGATGGGTATCTCACTGCCCGACTCGATGCGACCTAGATCCAACAGATCATCTACCAGCTTAGCCATCTGGTCAATACCGGTCAAAATTTTGTTGGTATATTCGTGCTGCTTGTCAGAAAATTCACCGGCCATAGAGAGCATGGTGGCATAGCCGCGCATAAAGGTCAAGGGACTGCGCAAATCGTGGGAAACGGTGGAGACAAACTCTGACTTCATCTGGTCAATTTCTTTAAAATGGGTCACGTCATGCAGCACGGCCACGCGCCCCAGCACCTGTCCATCATTATTGTAAATAGTCGAGGCGCTGGTGTAATAGGTTTTGCCGTCACTGGTGGGAATTTCTAAATGGCGGGCACGGGTATCATCACCGGTAAGAGCTTGTATCAACACCTCATGCTGAATGACCTGAGCCACCGGCCGGCCGATTACTTCATGGGTCTTAATATCAAACACACGTTCCAGGGCGCGGTTAATCAACAGCACACGCTCGGTCTGGTCGGTGACAATAACGGCTTCAGAGGTGCTGGCCAGGACGGCGGCCAGGCGGCGGCGACCACCCTCCGCATTCGCAAAGAGACGGGCATTTTCAACCAAAATCGAAGCCTGACCGGAAAGGGTGCGCAGCAAATTGCGTTCGGCCGTTCCCACGCTGTTGGCCTGACTGTACGCCACCCACAAAATGCCCTGGAATCGCTCCTGGGAATAGAGAGTCATGGCCATGAGACAGGGAGCAGGCAGGGCTTCTGTTTCCGGCAAGTCCAGGATGTCTCGGATCTGTTCAGGTGTCGTCAGGGTTAACTCACGCTCGTGGCGCATCTGACGCATGACCTGTCGGTCAAACGCAGCCATGTTGTGCGAAACGGGTCCTTCACCAAAGGTTAACGGCCGTCCCCCGCTGGGGTTAATCACAATGACACGTGCCCCGACAGCACCCGTTCCCCGCACCGCTCCCCGCAAAATAATGGGCATGCTCTGATTGATGTCAATGCTGTTAGAAACATCATGGCTAATGCCCAGCAGCAGAGAGAGTTCATCCAACCGCTGTTGGCGAAGCTGGTTCATCTGCACAAACGCCTTGCTCAAGTCGCCGATTTCGTCATGACGCTGGGCCAGACCGCCGGCATCCAGCCGGCCGCCGGCGGCAATGGTTTTGGAGGCTTCAACCAGTTCAGTAATCGGTTGGGTAATATCACGCCCCAGCCAGACCAGATTAACGGCAAAGAGCAGGGTAAAGATAGTCAATACCAAAGCCAGTGGGGTTCCAATCGTCATGGCCAGGTTCAGAACCACCTCATAGGGGACCGAGATGACGACGGTCCAGGGGTGCTGTGTACCGGTCTTGTAATAAACCAGTTCGCGAGCATTGGTTTCCCCCTGCCGACCCTGATAGGTGACACCGGCTGCCGGCTGGTGCGTGTCGTTAACAGCCAACGGCGGTCGCCAGAGATTGAGCGGGTGCTGGCTGTCGGGACTGGCCTGCGGGAAGGCAATAATACGGCCGTTTTCATCCACGATGAAGCCGGTCCCCTCGCCCACTGTGCCCTGCAGGCCAATAATCAGGCTGTTAAGCGACAGACCGGGTACGCGCCCCACCAGGGCGGCAACCGGCCGCCCCTGGGCGTCGGTGACGGGCACCACAAAACTGAGAACGTGTTCGTTATCGGGCGATTGGGCCGCTGCTTCACGGGGGGCACTGCTGCTCAATGTTTCCAAAACGGCCGTTATTTCCTGATCGGTCAGAGAAACGGCCGTGGTATCACGAGGATAAAAGCTGGCAATCGCGGCATTTTCATCCACCAGCACAATGCGCCGGTAAAACTCCCCGGTACGAAACAGTTGGCGCAGTCTGGCCTCCCGCTCGACGGCCGGCAGTGCCGCCAGTTCGCCATCCTGACTGTACTGCACCAGTAAATTTTGCAACTGCGCCCGAAATTCCGGTATCTTTTCCAGAACTGTGTCAGCATCGTGGGCCATCTGATTGACAACCAGCCTTGTGGAAACCTGTACCGACAGGTTAAAAACAATGGTGACCAGCAAAACGGTGAGCAGCAGGGCAAAGCGCAGGAAATTATTGAGCAGGCGCGTACTCAGGCTGCGCTGCTCCGGTGACGGCTCCATAGTCCGTTTTGGCTGCCAATGAGGCGCACCACGCAGTAAAAATGTGATCACCAGACCCCCAAACAAACCCTCAAGCAAAAATGGGGTAAAGCTGGCATTGGCGGTGGATAAAGCCAGATCGAGCGCGGCCAATGAGCTGGCGCTGCTATCGGCGCTGACCAGTGCCGCCAGCCCTACCAGCAGCGGTATCAGGCCAAAACTTAACACGCCGGCCACCACCGGCTGGCGCAGCCAATAATAATAATGGCCCATATAATTTTGGTGCAGCCAGCGACCGGCGATAAGGGCCGCAAAGGCAAAGTGAAAAATGTCGAACAGTTGGTGCGTTTGGCCAAGCGACTGTCCCAGGCCGCCGGCCGCGCCAACGAGCAGGGCGGCCGGACCAAACAGCACGCCGGCCAACAGCAGCGGCACGGCCGAAAGCAGGGTTAAATAAGTAACGGGGTTGCGGGCCTGAGAAATAGGAGCAAGCTGGCTATCAAAGGTAATTTGAATGGGGAAAAGCTGGCTGCCGACAAAGGCCACCAGGGCCAACGCCAGCAGACCCAGCCATTGGCGGGCAGACAGGTGACGAAAGGCCGTCCAATGCAGGTAGATGGCATATAAAAAAAACAGACTGTATAAAGCCAGGAGAAAATAGCCTGGTAATCGGTCTGGTAATGCTACGCCAATTCTGTTGGTTGCTCCCCACAGCTCAAGTGGCATAATTAGTTTCCGCCGGTAACTGCGGTGACTTCATGAAAATCTCTTCTCAATCTAGTTGAGGCTGGTGTGCGAACTATTTTACCCTATTCTTTTCGTAAACAGTAAACAAGACTACCTCTGCCTTGCCAAAAATTATAGCATGGCGGATATAGTACCGCAATATGACGCTGGAACCGATGGACGGTAGACGGTAATGTCGCTGCGCGACCGCTTCGCGTACGGTAATCGGTTTACCGATTACGGGTCACCGATTACGAGTCACCGATTACGGGTCACCGATTACGGGTCACCGGTCTCACCCATCCAGACGAAAGCCCAGCC
>JAWOIM010000425.1:0-7499 GCA_046484685.1 Chloroflexota bacterium
GGCCCATACTTTTGGCGAAATTCCTGGTAGCGGAAATCCTCTCCTTTGCCCCAGTTGCGCCAGAGCAGGTAGAGAGAGAGGCGCAGCCCCCAGATGGTGACAAGAATCGTTAGCAACAGTTGGCGCGTCTGGTAGCCGCCATCGACTTGACTATAATAAAACCAGCCGGTCAGGACAAACCCCAACCCCCAGACAATATCCACGATGCTGACATTACGCAGGGGCAGGCTGATGAGCCAGACAACGGTCATCATGGCCATGATGACGAGAAAAGCTTGGGTGAAAGTGGAAAAGAACATGGTTTTTAGTAGAAAGTAAAAAGTGAGAAGTAAAAAGTAAAAAGTGACTATTTACTACTCACTTTTTACTTCTCACTACGCAAATGCCAGCGTGTTAACCACTTGCGGGCAGTGAAGAGGGCATAGAGGCCCGGTTTGTTGAACAAAAGGCGAGTAAAGAGGCCCCATAGGCCGTCGCCATATTCGTATTCGATATGCTCATGAATCTGGGTGACGCTATCAGAAACGGCCGTAAAGCGATGGCTATGCTGCCAATAGTGGAGCGGACCTTCGACCTGGGTATCGGTAAAGCCGTGTGGTCCCACGTCGGAATGAACGGCCTGCCAGCGCAGCGGTAGCGGTCCAAACCACAGCGTAAATTCGGCCACCGACGCCTCGGCCTGGGGTTCAACATGATGAATCTGAATAAAAACAGGGGGAGGCGTCAGCTTTTTCAGGATGCTGGTATCCTGGTGAAAGTCAGAAACGGCCGTTAGCGGTGCATTGACGGTAAAAGTGTAGTCAAAAGCTGGCATTTTAGTGCGCTGGTCGTAACTAGGGGCTTCCTTCAACGGCAATCTCAGCAGAATAAACCGGAGACAGATTTCCGGCCTCATCTCTGTATTGCACAGTAAGGTAATAGGTAACCCAATTAAGAGAGACGCTCACCGGCAGACTTGTTGTGATCACAAACGGCTCCCACTCTGTGGCCAGCAAGTCTTCTTCACTGAAGCGGATGTTAGCCAGCCGCATTCGCATATCGGTTACTTCACCAAACTGGCTTAAAGCGTCAAATTCTACTGCTAACTCGATCTCTTCACCCGCCCTGGCTCCAACACAACAGCGGCCTCCTTCGATAATGACCGAACCAGCAACCGGATAGTAGGGTGTTGGCTCAGCTCCCGGCGGAATCGGTGTGGCCATAAATGGCCCCCGTGTCGCCAGGTATGAAATATGCTCTGCCTGGCTGGCTATTATGGTTGCTTGGGCCGAAATCGCTGCTGCCTGCTGGACACTTAGCGTAGAAAGAGCAGAAACTGTGCCCTCAACAGGTTCAATAGAGGGTGCCTGATTGCAGGCTGTCATAAAAAACAAGGCTGCTGCCAGGGAAAGCAGGCAATGAGTAGAAACCCGGCACAAATTTTTTCGCAAACCAACCATACTGCTGCCTCCGCTCTTCGATCAGGTTAAATCTAATGGCTCCCTGCACACTAGATAATACACATTTAGGACATTCTTGGCTACCTTGCCGCGTGGTGCATAGCCCGTTTATTACGTGCGACGCACTACGCAATACGGAATACGCACTATATTAAATCCAGTTGTCCCGTATGGCCCTCATGATACGCCTTTAAGATGCGTTTGGCTACTTTTTCGGGGGAAGGGGCGTCGGCAGGCTGCTTCATGGGCACTTTGTCCCAGAGGGAAGTGGCTACAGCAGCGGGACGGATCAGCATGACCTGGCGGCGGCGCTCCTCTTTACGTAGGGCCTCGACGAAGGCTTCCAGGCCCGCTTTGGCAGCGGCGTAAGCCGCCAGCTTGGGCAGCCGCAGCCGTTCACTGACCGCGCCCAAAAAGATGAGAGCGGCTTGGGGCGTAAGCAGGGGCAAGCTGTGGTGGGCGGTCAAAAAAGCGCCGGTCAGATTGGCGTTGAGGATGCGCTGCCACTGGCGCAGGTCCATATCGGCCGTGGCCTGGGCCATGATGTCGCCAACGCAGTAGAGATAGAGATCGGCCGTTTCAATTTCCATTCCCGCCGCCATAATCCCGTTCCGTACGGCGTAATCATCGGCCACGTCAGCCTCAACGGTCAGATAAGCAGTTTCGGAAACGCGCTCCAGGTGACGGCCCAGCGCCACCACCTGCCAACCGTTTTGGGCCAATTCGGCCGTTAACGCCTGGCCAACACCGCCGCCTGCGCCCCAAACTAACGCTCTTCTCATGAGTTACCTCACCAGACGTGAAACGTGAAACGTGACGAGTGAAGTTCTCACCCATCACGTTTCACGTATCACGCATCACGATCTATTAGCTGCCCGGCAGCAGTACCGCATCAATCACATGAATCACGCCGTTAGAGGCGATGATGTCGGTGATGATAACTTCTACCGTATCATTGAGCAGAACACGGCCGTCTTCGGTCACGGTGATGGTCACGTCTTCACCCAGCAGGGTGGTGGCGGTGTCCAGCGTCACAACGGTTTCGGCCAGGACTGCCCCTTCAACCACGTGGTAGAGCAGAATGTTGGTCAGGTCCCCTTCTGGATCTTCTAGCAGCGCTTCGACCGTGCCTTCCGGCAGGGCGGCAAAGGCGTCGTTGGTGGGGGCAAAGACGGTGAACTCACCCTCACCGGCAAAGGTTTCTACCAGTCCGGCAGCGTCCAGAGCGGCAACCAGGGTGCTAAAGTTCTCGTCAGCGGCGGCGATTTCAGCGATGGTTTGCAGCTCTTCGGCCTCAGGCATCATGGCCGGGGGCAGCAGGACCCCATCAATCACGTGGATGACGCCGTTGCTGGCCTCAATGTCGGTGATGATGACCTGAACTTCGCCGTTCAGAATGACGTTGCCGTCTACGACCTCGATGCTGACGTCTTCCCCTTGCAGCGTGGTGACGCTGTCCATACCGACAACCGCTTCGGCCAGGGCTACGCCGTCAACGACGTGGTAGAGCAGAATCTGGGTCAGGTCCCCTTCCGGGTCCTCGAGCAGGGCATCGACTGTCCCCTCGGGCAGGGCTGCGAAGGCGTCGTTGGTGGGCGCAAAGACGGTGAACTCACCTTCACCGGCCAGGACCTCTACCAAACCGGCCGCATCCAGGGCGGCAACCAGGGTGCTAAAATTCTCGTCACCGGCGGCGATTTCGGCAATGCTGGGGGCGGCTTCTTCTGCGGTCGTCAGGCTGGGGGGCAGCAGAACGGCGTCGATGACGTGAATAACGCCATTGCTGGCTTCAATGTCGGTGATGATGACCTGAACTTCACCGTTCAGGATAACGTTGCCGTCTACGACTTCAATGCTAATCTCTTAACCCTGGACGGTGGTGGTACTATCCAGTGTAACCACAGCGGCGGCCATGACTTCGGCGCCAATGACATGGTAAAGTAAAATCTGGGTTAAGGCACCTTCAGGCGCTTCGAGCAGCGCTTCAACCGTGCCGTCGGGCAGGGCCGCAAAAGCGTCATCGGTGGGGGCAAAGACGGTGAACGGACCGTCACTGTTCAATGTGTCCACCAGACCGGCAGCCTGGACGGCGGCAACGAGGGTGGTGAAACGGCCGTCTTCGACAGCAATCTCAACAATGGTCGGCGCCATTTCTTCAACTTCTGCCGTCGGTTCCGGTTCCGGGGTCGGTTCGGCCGTAGGGGCCGGCATGGGGGTAGGGGCCGGCTCTTCAGTCGCACCACAGGCGACAATGAGCATTCCTAATATAAGTGTAGCGATTAAAAGTGTCAGGCGTTTCATGATAGTTTTCTTATCCTCCGAACGTTAATGGGTAAATTTGTTTATTATCGTTGCAACGAACTCTGGTAGACGTTTTGTGTGCCAGATAGAGTTGATATTACTTTTTTGCACAGGTTTAGTCAAGGTTTCACCGTTTTAACTCACCTATATCTAATATTTGTACAGTAATTGTCTAGTTTTCGGGAGGGGTGCATGGCAAAAGAACAGAAGCGTGAAGAGAAAACAACTTCTACAGAGAGCGGGCCAACGGCCGTTTCTGCTGAGAAAAACAAAACCCGTCGCTGGTGGCCCTGGCTGCTATTGGTGCTGGTAGCCAGCTTCCCCTGGAGTTGGCGCTGGGCGGTACAATCCTATTATGCGCCCCATATTTACACCATCCAGGATGTGGCCCAAGCGCCCCTGCTGACGGATACCGAAAGCCATCTGGCTGAAAGACCGGTGCGGGTAGCCATTGTGTACGGCGCGGCGGTGCGGCCAGGGGGCCGCCTCAGCGCCGTCCTGCATGATCGCATGGAAACGGCCGTTGCCCTCTACGAAGCCGGTCACGTGGACAAGCTGCTGCTCAGCGGCGATAACCGCACGGCCGACTACAATGAACCGGCGGCGATGATGGCCTATGCGCTGGCGCGGGGTGTTGCTGCGGCCGATGTGCAGCCGGATTATGCCGGGCTGCGCACCTATGACACTTGCTACCGGGCACGCCATATTTTTGGAGTGGAATCGGCCGTTCTGGTTACCCAGGAATTTCATCTGCCCCGCGCCTTGTTTACCTGCCGCCATATGGACATTGAAGCAATAGGCGTCTCCTCTGATTTACGGCCGTATGCCCGTGCTCGCTGGTTTGAAGTCCGGGAAACCGGAGCCACCTTGATGGCGCTGTGGGATCTGGTCCAATCTCAGCCGGCCACTATCCTGGGCGAGCCAATTCCCATAGAGTAGAATGCGTAGTGCCTAACGTGGCGCAGCCACAACCAAAAACTCTCACCACAGAGGACACAGAGAACACAGAGTTTTTTCTCTTTTTCTCTGTGCCCTCCGTGTTCTCTGTGGTGCAAAAATTAACGCAAAGGCGCAAATTTTGCGGAGTAGCACTGTAATGCGTAGCTGGCTTAAGTGACAGCTACGCACTACACACTATTATTTCAACTAATTCCTAACGATAATCGGCAAAAAGATCAGCGTCTCATCCGTCGCCAGTGGCAGGAAGAACCCTTCTGCATCCGGCGGCCAGGCAAAGACACCCAGCTCCTGGTTGCTGCCGTCGCCGCTGGCAAAGGCCGAGATAATGTCTCCGTCGCCGAAGGTGACCGGCTGCGGGTTAATCAGGACCGGCTCACCACCGGGGGCAGTAATGGTCAGGTCGTAGGTGCCGGCGGGAAGTTCAAGGAAACCGGTCACGTCCCCAAACTCAACCCCTTCAACAACGGCCGTGCCGTCGGCCAGGCGCACATCGGCCGTGGCCCCACCGGGTGCAAAGGGGGCCAGGTGTCCCAGGCGCAGTTTGAAGTTACCCGCCGCCGGGGCTGTCAGGTCATCTTCCAGCAGTGTCAGGCTCAGAGCCTGGTTCACACCGTCACCCACCGCAATGGCGCTGTAATAGCTGCTGCCCATGAGCTGAGCAGTGGCCGTAATAGCCGGAGAACTGCTGCCGGCGGGCCAGATAGCCACATCGTAAAAACCGGAGGCCAGTTCAATATAAGCCGTAGAATCCCCATAGGCAAAGTCGGTCAGGGCCGGTGCACCATTGAGGGTCACGGTAACGGCCGTGCCCGGATCCATGGCAAACGGAGCCAGGTGGGCTACTTGCAGCCAGGCCATTTCTTGCAGCAGCAGGAAAGAGACATCTTCATTGGTACCATCACCGATGGCCACGACGGTAACCACATTCCCGTTAGATAGTGACAGCGGGGGCAAGTCGAGCAGGGTCGTACCGCCGCCGGGAGTGGTAATTTGCAGATCATAGACGCCAGGATCTAATTCCAGATAGCTGCTGACTCCTTTATAGGGCACGTTAGTCAGGATGGGGTCGCCACCATCCGTGCGTATGTCTACTTCGGTATCCCCCAAATCGACGGCAAAAGGAGCCGCATGGACAACACGAACTTTGGCTTTATCTGGCAGGGCTTCATTGTCGTCTACCAGGGCAAACAGTTCTAACGGCTGGTTGACCCCGTCGCCGATAGCAGCCGCCGTATAGTCGATACCGGCCGTGAGCGTCACCATGCTGGAAATAGCCGGGGTGACGCTGCCGGTAGGAATAATGTCAACCTGGTAGGAACCGGCCGCTAGTTCCAGGTAGTCGGTTGTGTCACCAAAAGAAAAGTCGGTGAGCAGTGGGCTGCCGTCTACTTCAACGGTGACGGAGGTATTGCTGTCAGAAAAAGGGGCCAGATGGGCCACCAGCAAACGGGCCTCGGTCTCATTGGCCGCAGCCGTGTTGGGGGACAAATAAACCCCCAACTGCCAGACAGCCACCCCCACGAGCAGGGGCAAAATGAACAAGAGTGATAATTGACGAACTTTCATATCGTTTCCTCCTATAGGAAATGGTAAGCGCCGCAGCAAGACAGCGGCGCGATAACAGGTGCTATCTATTACCTATTACCGGAGGAAAGGGGATTTGTACTTGTTTCTTAATGGGGAATGAGAAGGAAAAGAAAGAAGGCAGAAAACAGAATTTATGCTTTCTGCCTTCGGTTCTAGTTAACCAGGCTGCCCAGCAGGACGATTTCGCCGGTGCGTTGGGGGCTGCCCCCTCTTGGTTCAATGGAGACGCCAACTGCCTCATAGCGGCTAAAGGGGGTAGATGCGTGGATGAGGAGGACGGTTTGTCCCTGGGAATCGACGCGGAAGGTTTCGGCCGTATCATGGCCGGTGTCATAGATCAACAAGACCTGATACTCTTGCTCGGGGGGCAAATCGGGCAGCGCGCTGACCACCAGTAGGGCCAGATGATGGTCCGGATTGGCAATCAACTGGCCGTGAGCGTCGGGGCGGTCTTCGCTGCCGGGCAAAGTCACGGCATGGGTCTGGGGGGAACCGAGCAGCCCTTCAATAGCGCGCAGATCGGTCAGTTCTGTTTGAGCGGTCTCAACGGCCAGGAGCAGTGCTTCATAATCGGCCTGAACCAAGGCCAGCTCAGTTTCCAGGCTGGTTTGCTCACCGTCGGCCTGGGCCAGCCGTATTTGCAGGAGGTCGTTTTCTGCTTGTATTTGTTGAATACGGCCGTTTAACGTTTCATTCTGCGTTTGCAGTGTATTGACACGAGCAGCCAGAGCCAGTCGTTCGGCCTCTAACGTTTGCTGCGTCCGGATTAATTCAGCCTGCTCTCTCTGTAGCAGATTGTTTTGCTGCCACAGCAGCAGGCCCCAGACGGCAATCAAGGCGGCCAGAGCAAAGCCAAAACCAGTAAAGAGGGGCGTCTGCCAGAAACGACGCAGTTTGTCTCGCAGCGTGGGTTCAGGCGGCTGGCGAGCTATCAGTCGAGTGGCTGCATCCTTATCGACGCGCTTGAACAAAGTTTCTCTCGTTTCGACTGAGGCAGCGAGGGGAGGAATGCTGGTTAAGTCGGACGCTACCAACTGCTTCAACTCTTCCAGGCGCAGCCGTGCTTCCGGCCGGGTGGCCAGGTACTGTTCAACCTGCTGCATCTCTGCGTCAGTCAGGTCGTCCAGGGCGTATAATGCGAGTAGAGTATTGATGTGGTCGTCCATGATAATCAGTAATCGGTGTTTAGTAACCAGTATTCAGTATTTAGGG
>JAWOIM010000429.1:0-6473 GCA_046484685.1 Chloroflexota bacterium
CCTGATTTCTACCAGCCTGGCCTTTCGCCTGCAAGGTCTGGTGATGCTGGTTATTCTGGCCTCGCTGACCTCGATTGGCCTGGGGTTGACCAACCTGGGCGGCGAGACGATTCTCCACGAGCCAACGCTGTGGGGCACGTTTGACGCGGGCGGCTTTTGGGTGCTGTTCGCCATCTTCTTTCCCGCCGGGACGGGCATCAAGGTGGGTGCCAGCATGTCGGGTGCCTTGAAAAATCCTCGCTACAGTATTCCACGGGGCACGCTGGCGGCTGTGGCCACCGCCCTGGCCGTCTATATCCTCATGGCTATCTGGTACAGTCTGGTGGCTACGCCCGCTGAACTGCAAAGCAACTTTACCATTGTTGTGGAAAAAGCAGCCTGGGGACCGCTAGTTTTGGTGGGCATTCTGGCCTCCACGTTTACGGCTACGCTCAGTTCGCTGGTGGCCGCGCCGCGCGTTTTGCAGGCGCTGGGCGAGCATAAAATTGTGCCCGGCCACGGGCTGTGGGGCCAACTGACGGCCAAAGGGGAGCCACGCAACGCGGCTCTCTTTACCGGCGGCTTGGTCGCTGTAGCGCTGCTGTTGGGGGGGCTGGATCAGGTGGCGGTCTTAATCACGATGTTCTTCCTGTTGACCTATCTCACCATCAATATCGTCATCTTGATTGAGCAAAGCCTGGGGATGATCTCCTTTCGGCCCATCTTTCGTGTGTCCCGAGCCGTGCCGCTGGTAGGGACTGTCGCCTGCCTGATCGCCATTTTTGTCATCAGCCCCAGCTTTGCTCTGATTGCGCTGATTCTGATTCTGGCCATCTATGTTTATCTGGTGCGGCGACGGCTAGAAACCCCCTGGCAAACAGTACGCAGCAGTATTTTTGTATCTCTGGCCGACTGGGCCGCCAAACAGATCGCTCGCTCGCCGGAAGAAGCCAACGAACGATCCTGGAAGCCCGACCTGATGGTTCCGGTTGAGTCACGCAGCCAGATTGACGGCAGTTTCCGCTTTCTTCATCTACTGACAGAACCAAAAGGCTCGGTCAAAATTGTGGGGATTCGGGTACGGCCGTCTGCCGGCAGTGACGATAGTGACAGCGTTGCAGAAACGGCCGATAATTTAGAGCAGCTACGCGAAGTGGCCGCCGAATTCCGGCGCGAAGGGGTCTTTGCCACTTCGGTACAGATTGCCTCTTCTTCGCTGCTAAACGGGGTACAGATGAGTACCAATATTATGTATGGCAGTTATTTCCGGCCAAACATATTGTTTGGCTTGGCCCATCTGTATGATCAAGAAACGCTGCAAGGGTTTGTGGATACGGCCGTGCAAAACCAGATAGGGGCCGCCCTGATGTACCAACATCCTGAAACATTTTTGGGCCACGAGCGGCGCATCAACATTTGGGTCAGTGACCGCAGCCCGGACTGGGAGCTAGCGCTGCGAATGGTTAACCTGGACCTGGCGCTGCTGCTGGGCTACCAACTTTACCGCAACTGGCGCGGCCCGCTGCGGCTGCTAACCGTTTGCCGCGAACCGGGGGAGATGGAAAACGGCCGTCTTTTCCTCAACCAGCTTGTGGAAGATGCACGTCTGCCCACCCATACGGAATGCCACGTTTACCAGGGAACCTTGTTGGAGCAGGTGGGCGGTGCCCCTCAGGCCGACCTCAACCTCTTTGGCCTGGCGCGAGAGGTAGACAAACAATTTCTGGAAACCCTGGTGCGCCGCAGCGGCAGTTCCTGCCTCTTTGTGCGCGACTCCGGTAGAGAGAGTGCGCTGGCCTAAGTATACACTCTCCACTTATCTTTAAATTTTTAACCACGGATGACACGGATAAAACAGATTTTTACGGGTTTTTTATCCGTGTTGATCCGTACAATCCGTGGTTAATTTTTCAAGGGAGAATGCTTAGGAAAGAGGATTAAATACCCTACGGAACTTCAGGGTGTCATGCCTGCGAAGGCAGGCATCCACTCCTCTAAAAAACATGGATTCCCGCCTTCGCGGGAATGACGAGTCCCACACTTATTAGAGCGGATATAGAGAATTAAACAACTAGGGAGTTGCCATGATCAGACCAAAACAGCTTTTATTAGGGATCGCCCTGCTGCTATTGCTGCTGCCGGTTGCCTCTGCCTACAGTCACCTGCCCGGCCCCAGCGAAAACCAGAACGCTTTACCCGATTTTGGGCCTCTGCTTCACTTTGAAACCAGCCTGGTAGATGACCCTACTGTTTATCTACCCCACGACCTGCCCTATGCCCGCGTTACTTATGTGGCCCCCATTTACCGCACGCCGGAGGATGCAGCGGCCGGCCGCGCCTTTACCCGCTACGGCAGCGGCAACCGTTGGGCCACTGTCCACGACGAGGCCGAGATTAACGGTAAAACTTTTTACCACATCTCCTGGGGCTGGACGGCCGAAGGTTGGGTAGCCGGCGATGCGCTCAGCTTCAGCGCCTCCCTCTCCCGGCTAAAGGGTGTGGATATTAGCCAGCGCGCCGATGAACATCTGGCCATGGTCCACCACGAAGCGCTTAATGTGCGCTCGGAGCCGGGGGTCCTCAGCGACGAGACGCTGGTGGGCACATTGGAGCGGTACAGCCTGGTCACGGTTCAGGAGCAGCGCAGCGTTGATGGGGCCAGGTGGTATCGTATTGGACCCGACCAATGGGTCAACAGCTTTTTTGTACGCAACTTCCGGCCCAGCAGCCGGCCGGGCCGCATTCCTGCCGACCAGAAGTGGATTGAGGTCAATTTACGTGAGCAGACGGTGATTGCCCACGAGGGGGATACGGCCGTTTTTGCTACCCTGACCTCAACCGGCCGGCGTGGTTACGAAACCAAACCGGGCCTATATCATATCTGGATTAAATATGAAATGGCCCCCATGACCTGGACCAACGCCGTGCCCCCCTACAGCCTGGCCAATGTGCCCTGGATCGCCTATTTCAGCCTGGAAGGCCAAGGGCTGCACGGCGTCTACTGGCACGACACGTTTGGCACGGTGCGCAGTGCCGGCTGCGTCAATTTAAGCCCCCATGACGCTCACTGGATTTTCCACTGGTCCGACCCGCCCCTGGCCGACGGCGAAGACACAGCCCGCCCGGAGCGCGGCACACGGGGGACGTGGGTGTGGGTACACTAAAAACGGAAAACGGTTAACGAAAAACAGCTAACGGTAAACGGTTAGTATCCAAATAGCCGTTTAACTGCTGTTTCAGATTAAAAAAACAATTCGGTAACGTGACACCGCCCAGCCGTAAACGGCCGTTCATACAACTCTCTCACTTCCACCACCTCCGTCTGCGTCAACTGGTCAATCAGATAAGTCACAAACGTAATCTGATCCGCCGTAAAGATTAGACAATGGAGTTCATAATGACGACGGGGCAGGTCGTATGCTTCAAAACGCGCTCCACACGAGGCCCCAAGAACAACCTGTCTGAGCCGGAACGAACGTCGGTTCCCAAGATGATCAGGTCCACCTGGTATCGTTTGGCGTAATCTAAAATGACCGTTTCCGGGTCAGGCCCAACCTTAACACTGGTTGTCGTTTGCACATTGCGGGCATCACCCAGATGGCGCAGCTCATCGACAATCTGGTGATTGATGCTCAACTGCCGCTTAAAGACCGCATCATCAACATCAGGATAGTATCTTTGATTATTTTGGGCCACCACATTGAGAATAAACACCTCTTCATTGGCCCCATTGCTTAAGGCAAAAGCCAGTTCGGCCGCATTTTTGGCGGCCACGCTGCCATTAGTGGGCACCAGAATCCGCTGCGGATGCCAATCCGGCTGTATGCGATGGCCATATACCACCACCGTGGGGCAGGGTGAAAAGCGGACCAGAAAATCGACCAACGGCGTAAACAACACATCCTGCCGCGCTATATCTCGCTCCGAAGCCCCCAAAACCAGCAAATCATAATCTTTTTTGGCCTCATCCAGAATCGCGTCAACCGGTTTGTTACTCTCTACCACCTTCTTGAGCAGTTCCTTTTGGGTAAAGCGACCGCCTAATTGGTTCAAAAAAGTGGTGCCCGCTTCACGCTGTCCCAGCTCTGTGGCACAGAGAAGCGTAACGCTCAAATCAGTCTTGGCCCCCATCTTTTCCAGGAGACGCGCTTCGACCGTCTGGGCCGAACCGCCTTGCGAATCGGGCCGCAGGCGAACCGGCAGCAGCACACGATGAATGCCGGCTACCAGACTGCCGGCAGCCAATCTTTCCTTTTCCAAGCGGGCCAATTCTTCTGCCCCCGGCTCAACGTGGGCCAATACCCAGCGCAGCGCGGTGGGGGCCATCAGGGATGTGGAAATAGCCATGACCACAATGATGGAAAACATCTCCTGCGTCAAGATACCCAGCGACAACCCAATTGTGGCAATGATAATCTCCATAGCCCCACGTGCGTTCAGGCCGGCCCCAAAACTGAGCGCGGTCCAATGATCGCGCCGGCCGATCAGACGCGCGCCGGCATATGTCCCTATCACCTTGCCCATGGTGGCCACAAAAACCACCAGCAGCGCAATAAGCAGCAGGCGCGGCTCTAACAGGCTGATCAGATTGACTTTAAGACCGGCCACAGCAAAAAAGATAGGGGTAAAGGCCCCCAAGGCAATGCTCTCTAGCTTGTGGTGGACCTCTTTGGGCAGGCGCGGCATTTGCCCCAGAATAATGCCAATGACAAACGCGCCTAAAACCGCCTCCAGGTTGAGGGCCTGCGTGATCGCACCCCAGGCAAACATCAAGACGATACATAAGGTTAACAACCTGTCCCGGCTGATAACCTCATCCTGGACGAAATCGAGCAGCTTTTTCACCAGCCAGCGCCCCAGGGTGAAGCTAAGTACCATAAAGGCCAACACGGTGCCGACTATTTGCAGCACGGACCCGGCCGTCACGGCCTGACCCCCGGCCAGGCCGGCCACAATGGATAACAAAATCCAGCCAATAGTGTCATCGCTCATGCCGGCGGCAATAATGGTCTGACCAATGTCGCGGCGCATTAAATCCAGGTCCATCAAAACCTTGGCAATCACCGGGATGGCCGAAATAGACATGGCCGTAGCCACAAAAAGAGAAAAGACCAGCCGCTGCTGGGGATCGGCCAATAGAAAATCAGGCAAAAATTGGGCCAGCAGAAAGCCGGAAGCGAAGGTAATGGTGATACCGCCGAAGGAAACTCCCATGGCGGTGCGGGCGTGGCGACGTATTAAGGCCAGGTCTGTTTCCAGGCCGGTGATTAGCAGCAGAAAGACGGCTCCCAACAAGCTGATTTCTTCTAGCAGAAAGCCCTGAATGTTGTTTTGGGGAACGATCCAGTGACCAAAGGCAGGGAATAGACTGCTGAGCAGGGAGGGGCCGAGGATAATCCCGGCCAGAATTTCACCGACTACAGAAGGCTGGTTGAAACGTTGGGCTATTTCACCCAGGGCACGGGCGGCAAAAAGCAGTATGGCTAATTCGACCAGAACGACCAGGATGTCGTGGTGTGAGGCAGCTACGAATAGATCTTCCATAATTTAACGCAGAGGCGCAGACTTGTGCTGAACTTAGCCGAAGTAGGCGCAGAGAAAAGCAGAGATTTTCATTGGTTAATATGCTCATTTGTTGGCGCGCCCCGACGCATGTAGTCTGCTCTGAGAATGATGATCAAGCAACCTTGCCTGACCACACCAACAAGGCTGTTTGCGCCACAAAGTTTTATTCATTTCAGCGGCAAGGGTCAAAGTTGTGGCCCAGGACGACACGGAAATTGTAACTGCTATCTTCAATGGGGGCTAACTCGACGGTGGTGCGCTGCTGGTTGAGGGCGTAACGCAGCAGCGGGTCGTACGAGCCTTTGAAGTTGGGGGCGTAGTAGGTGATCTGGGTAAATGGGGGAGATGGGCCATCCTGATAGTTCAGAACGGGTACAAAACCATACCAGGCCAGATTTTCGGCCGCCTGCCGGTAGAGGATACGGTCGTTGGTGACGACTTCAACGGTAATGGCCGGCCGCGTGGCTCGATTAAGCGCGGGTGGGCGCATGACCTGGGCCAGAATCGGTTCGGCCGTTTCCCAATTCAACACCTGTACGGCCGACCCCGACTCCGGCTCGCGCCAACTGCGAACGCCCCCTTCTAATCCCAAATTGAGATGCTGAATGCCGTTGTCGCGCACGGTGGGGGCCAGGCGGGCCAGGTCGGCCATCTGAGCCAGGCTGAGGTCGGTCTCCATGTGACCCCGGTATGTTTCCCATAGGCTGGGCAGGCGGCCCAGCAGATCGAGCGATACCCCCTGGTTGAGCATGGCCCGCAGTACCTGCTGCTGCCGCCGGCCGCGCTCAAAGTCGCTGCTGCCCCGCCGCGAACGAACATACCAGAGGGCCAGAGCGCCATCCATTTCATAAATGCCCGGTTCCAGCGTTACCATTTCCCAATGTTCTTCTACCTGGGGGTCCAGTTCGGGGTCAATCAGCCGCCAGTCG
>JAWOIM010000438.1:0-5023 GCA_046484685.1 Chloroflexota bacterium
CTTGGCCTGGCTCGTGTGCGCTACCAATGGAACGATATGGATGCAGCCGAACAGCTTGGACAACTAGGGCTGCATCTGTCACAACAGATGGAAAGTGTGGATACGCCCGCTGCTTGTTGGATTTTTCTCGCTCGCCTGAAACTGGCTCAGGAAGATATGGCTGAGGCAACGGCATTGTTATCAAAAGCCGAGCAGTATATGCGCCAGCGTAACTTTATGCTACGCTTACCTGAGTTTGTTGCGGTGCAAGTGCTAATCTTGCTGCGCCAGAACAATCTGGCTGCTGCTGTAGAATTGGCCCAGGTACACGAACTCCCTCACAGTCAAGCGCGGGTGCATCTCGCTCAAGGGAATACCGACGCAGCGTTGACGGTGCTGACACCACTGCGTCAGCAAATGGAAGCCAGGAATTGGTCGGATGAATTGCTCAAGGTTATGATACTGCAAGCGGTGGCGTATCAGATGCATGGGGAGGGGGAAACGGCCATTCAAATACTAGGCGACGCACTGGCCCTGGCCATGCCGGGCGGATTCATCCGCATCTTTTTAGATGAAGGTAAACCGATGGCAAAGCTGTTAGCAACGATGAAAGATGACAGAAGAGAGATGAAACAATATATTTACAAATTACTGAATGCCTTTGCAATGCAAAAGAGCGTTCATTCCTCCGGGTTCACTCAGAACAAGTCTTCATCCATCAACCTTCATGCTTTGATCGAACCGCTCAGCGAACGCGAACTTGAAGTGCTGCAACATATCGCCGAAGGGCTTACGAATCGAGAAATTGCCAGGCGACTGTACCTCTCCCTCCATACGGTCAAAGTCCATGCACGCAATATCTATAGCAAACTCGGTGTCAGCAACCGGACACAGGCGGTTGCTTGTGCCAGGGATATAGGCATTCTGCCTCGTTCTTGATCATTCTTTTTATCTTTCTTCGCCTGATTAAAACAGCTCCAACTCCACAATTAACCCCCTTGAATAACTCTTTGGAGGTATGACACTACGCCTACCCCACACGTATGCTTATTGTGTAAACGGCACGGACTGTTATGAGCAGTGACCACAGATACAGGGTAATGGCTAGAACACGCAATCTAAAGAACGATTTTAACCGGTCTGGTGAATGATGGTTTGTCGTCCATGATCTATTTTCGAAGGAGAACAAAAATGAATTCAGTTAACAAGACCGCAAGAATTGCCGGGTTCTTCTATTTGCTACTGCTTCCGCTCGGTATTTTGGGCATTCTCTATGTTCCCACCACCCTGGTGGTAAATGGAGATTCGGTCGCAACAGCGAGGAATATTCTGGCGCATGAGTCGTTATATCGCCTCAGCATTGTGAGTGCTTTACTCATCCCAATCGTTAATATATTTGTCGTTCTGTTTTTATTCAAACTGCTCAAACCTGTGAATAATAACGTGGCTGCTCTCATGGTTATATTCATACTGCTTGGCGCTCCAATTGCCATGCTCAATGAGGTCAACTCTGTTGCTGTTTTGCTCTTATTACAGAGTGCCGACCTCTATGGGTTGATGGCTTTGTTTCTTGATATGCATGAAGTTGGCATTCAAATTGCTGGACTATTTTGGGGACTCTGGCTCTTCCCCATGGGTTGTTTGGTTTTCAAATCGAACTATATTCCTAAATTTATTGGAATCTTGTTGATGATTGGTTGTTTTGGTTATCTGTTCGATTCTTTTATGTTCTTGCTTTTTCCCGACTTGGGCGTGACCGTTAGCCAATTCACCTTTATTGGTGAATTGGTATTGCCTCTGTGGCTTGTGACTAAAGGTGTGGATGTTGACCGGTGGGAAAAGCGGGTGCAAGCGCTTGCTTAATTATGTTGTCTCACTCTCGCAAAACAAACGCGCCCACATTCCACAACTCCGAGGGTTGGGTGGGGTCCAGGCTAAAGTTGACCAGTTCGGGGCGTGTGAGGGCTACCTTGAGGCTGCTATAGAGAGGCAGCGCGGGGACGCTGTCTACAAAGCGACGCAGCGCGGTTCGGTGCAGCAGTCGATAGGGTTCACTGTTCCAAAAGGCTTGTTGGGCCGCCTGGCAGGCTTCGTCAAAAGCGGCATCACTCCAACCGGTGACATTGGCGGCGCCCCAACCACCAAAGCCGGCCGACACAGGTCCGGTAATAGCGGCCGTTTGCCAATGGATGCAGGGTGGCTCAATAAACGTCGTTTGCCGCAGCAGAGCCAGATCGAAGCGGCGCCCGGCCAGAGGGCTGGCCGGGCTGGGATCAAACAGCTCCAATTCGGACAAGTAGACCGGTGTTACAGTCAGGCCACAGGCGGCCAGATTTTCAGCAATGAGGTTGACTGTCAGGCTGTGCAGCTCACTTTCGCTGCTGAGCAGACGAACGGTGAATGGCTCCCCTGCTTCATTTTGGCGTATGCCGTTTCCGTTTATATCCAGGTAGCCGGCATCATCCAGCAAGCTGTTGGCTGCTTCTACATCATAAGGCCAACGGTGCAGATCGCCGGGGAGCAGGGGGTGTGCCGGCTGAATGTAAGCAGGCATAACGGCCGTAATCCCCCCCAGCAGTTCTGCCACCAGCCGTTCCCGGTTGATACACATGGCGGCTGCTTGCCGTACCTGTTCATCGGCAAACCAGCCCGACATGATATCTGGTTCCTCAACGCCAAAAGACTGCACCCCAAAAGCCAACAGTTCAAAGGCGGGGCCTGCCTGAAAATGAGGCAGCAGCAGTCCGGCTGCGGCTGCTTCCTGGAAGAAAGGAACTTGTTCAGGGTTGATGCTGTCGTGGGTGGCCAGATGGCAGCGACCGGCCAGCAGTTCAGATACCATCTGGTTAGGGTTATCGATAAAGCGGATGAGCAGGCCGTCGAGTGCTACCGTGCCGGCGCGGTGGTAGTGGGGGTTGGGTATCAGGCGCATGTGGCTGCCTTGTACCCATTCGTTGATTACAAAAGGGCCACTGGCTAGAGGGCGGCGCACCGTTTCTTCCACCTGGGAAAGTTGGGCCGGTGTATAAATGCTCAGACGATGGGCCGGCAGGGGGGGCCATACGTTTAGAAAATAATGGCTGTCACGCCAGCCCGGCAGCCCTACCCAGCGCACTGTTCGTTCGCCGGCTGCTTCATAATCGGCCGTCCGCCCCAGCCGCTGTCGTTGTTCGGAGGTAACGACCGCCGCCGGCATACGAGCCAGATTAAAGCTAAAAACAGAATCGGCCGCTGTCACCGGCTGTCCATCTGACCAAACCATCGGTTCCAGTTCAAACTCGACCACCATCTGGACCACATTGATGGGAGAGCCGGCAAAAATAACGGGCTGGCCGCTGGCATCACTAACGGCTATTCCCAGATCGAGCGGGATCACAATGCCCGCTGTGTCTACCACAATATCGCCGGCCGAAACAGTTATCGTTTCTAGTCGGGCATCCCCTTCGGCTAACTGCGGCAATTTACTCAGGCCAAGCGGCTGGTAGCTGTAATTACGCTGGGTGTAAAGCGTTTCGTAGATAGTGTGATGGATATGCTGTTGGGCCAGCGAGGGTTGACTGTACAGGTAGAGGGAATCCGGTTCGTTGGCCTGGCAAATGATTAGCTCATTGGCGTTGGGAGCCGGAGTTGGGGTAGAAACGGCCGTTGCCGTCGGTTGGGGCAGGGGAGTGGCGGGCGTGGCCGGCGACAGCGTGGCCGTGGCTGTCGCCGGCATTGTGGGCGTCACGGCGCTTACCGGCGTTCCTGCTGCTGACCGGCAGCCGATTAGCAGCGGCAAAAGAAAGAAAAGGATACCAGGTATGAAGGGGATAGTTTGTTGCTTGTGACAGGTAGCAACCATACCCTGCGCCATACGCCAGGCGCTATCTACAGGGCTATTATTCATTTCGGCCGTTTTCCCTTTTCTTTTTGGTCTTGTGGGCCTGGGCTAACTCTTCCGGCGTGTTGAGGTTGGCAAAGGAACGGCCGTCCGGGTCAAATTGTTCAATAACCGGCCTGTCTACAAAATGGACCTCAACCTGACCAAAAAAGCGGGTGATTTTTAATTGATCACTTTGCAACTGTTCCTTAATGGGGGGCAGGCAAGCTTTGCTGTAAATGGCGTGCAGCGGCTCCGGAAATTTTTCCCAGCGGGGTACAATGATGTCGGCCTGCCGGCGCAGTCTAATCATGTGGACCAGCAGCGCCCGGTTGAGCCAGGGCATGTCACAGGCCACCACCAGGGTGTAAGGATGGCGAGCCTGGAAAACGGCCGTATAAATCCCCCCTAACGGACCCCGGTCAGGATAGATGTCGCTGTACATAGGCAGACCCAAATAGGCATACTCATCGGGATGATTGGTAATGACAACCAGCTCTACGCCCAGACCGGTCACCCGTTCCTGCACCCTCTCAATCATGGGCCGTCCCTGAAAGGGAACAAAGGATTTGTCTTGCCCCATACGGCTGCTTTGCCCACCGGCCATAATGGCTACCGTCAGGTCTGTGGTGGGTTGGATCATGATTACCTCCGGCTACAAGTTGCAGGCAGGTGGCGGGTCTTCACTTGCCGCTGCCCGCTACATAAATCTATAAAAAACCTGGTTGCTGAGAAAACGGCCGTTTTTGGTCAACAACAGCCGCTCCCCTTCCTGGTGTAACAGTCCCCAGTCCAGTAAATTGGTGACCGTGGCCCCATAGGCCTCTGTCAGGGAACGGCCGAATCGTCCGGCAAAAGCGCGTAAATCCAGCCCCTCTTGCAGCAGGCGCAGTTGGGTAATAATTGTGTCGGACATCGCCTCAGCTTCGTCTACCAAATGGCTTTCGGCCACGGCCGCAGACAGGGGAAATAGTGTAGACGGCTCACCCGCCAGGCGGCGCAGGTAAACACGAGGCTGTTTGACCACCGCATAGCGATAGCCGCCTGCCTGGCCATGTGCCCCGGCCCCCAGGCCCAAATACGCCTCGTTGCGCCAGTAGGCCAGGTTGTGGCGGCAGGCCTGTCCTGCTTTGGCCCAGTTAGAAATTTCATAATGGATCAGCCCCTGCCGGCCCAGCATGTCCC
>JAWOIM010000441.1:0-3745 GCA_046484685.1 Chloroflexota bacterium
CCAGGCGGCTTCCGGGTGGGCCGTGCCCCGGCTGGCGGCAAAGCCGTAAATAATCGGCTCGGCGGCCAGGCCGTGGGGACCGAGGGGCACGGTCGTTACCCCTACATGCTCCTCATTTTCGTCAAACAACAAATGGGTCGTGTGCCACATGGCCGCCATGCCGCTGTCAATCAGGGCCAGGGCCGACTGCCCGCCACTATTGCTGCGGCGCTCGGCCGGCCTGTACTCCTCCAGCCAGGGGGAGACCTCATGGACGGTGAACAGGTCACTCAGCCACTGCACGGCCGTCACCACGTCCGGGTCGGCCAGGCGCAGGCTGCCGTCGGGAGTCGTCAGGGGGCCGGCTAACTGGCTGGCCAGCAGGGGCGGGTAGCGCATCTGGCCGGGCACGTAGCCCCAGCGGCTCACGTCGTCGCCTTCGCGCAGGGTCAGGGCCAGGGCGGCGGCCAGGAAGTCGTCGCTGGTCCACTCTAGTTCGGGCAGGGGTAGACCGGCGTCCGTAAACGCGCTTTGGTCGTAGAAGGTCAGGTAATAGGCAGCGCCGGTGGGAATGGCCCACAGCGGCTCCAGCGGCGCGGGCAGCAGACCGGGCAGGAAGTCGGCCGGTTCAAATTGGGGGTCGAGGTCGAGCAACGGCCGTAAATCCAGCAAATATTGGCTCTCCCCCTGCCGGTTGAGGCTGTAGGGGAAGACGTCAAACGAAGTAGCCAGCGCCCGGATACCGCTCTCATCAGGATTAGCTACTTCGTTAATATTGACCAGCCGCACCCGAATATGGGGATTTTCCTGTTCAAACGCCTCAATCAAGGGCTGGTAGCGGTTGAGGCTGCTGCCTTCCACGGCCAGCGTCAGCGTCACCTGTTCTGTTTGAGGGACGGCCGGGGCGATGTCTGCGGCATCAGGGCCGGGCGCGTCGCGGCAGGCAGTCAGGAGGGCTAACAACAAGATGATGGAAATGAGATGGCGCATGGGATTACTCCTCGGCTTACAGTTCGGTTGGTGTCCTATAGTATTAGATGCACGACGGCCGAAAAGTTAGGGGAATTGGGGAGAAACGGCCGTATTCCCGATGAATAGTTGTATGGTATAATGCTCAAGTGACAAAGTATAGCATGTCGATTGGGACACATTTGTCCGGAGGCAAATCGTATGACCTTGCAAACCGTTTCCATCAATTTACCTGAAAATCTGTACCGTCAGGTTCAGCAAAGAGCCAAAGGCAAGAACCGGTCAGTTGCCGATGAGTTGGTAATTGTGGTTGAAGACGCCTTAGCCGCGGCCGATGCCTGGGCAGGCGTGCATACCGACATTGCCACGGAGGTAGCGCAATTACGCTACCTGGACAATGAACATTTGCTGCGCACGGCGCGGCTAACAGTATCGGCCGAAAAATCCGAGAGGATGCAAATACTGAGCCAGAAGTTAAAGAACGAGGGGCTGACGGCGGCTGAGGAAGAAGAAATACGGCAGTTACAGCATTATGCTCAGCGAGTGATGTTAGTCCGGGCGGAAGCGGCCGTTTTACTGCAAGAACGTGGTTATGATATTTCCCGATTACGCCAGACCCCATGAGCCAGACCTACATTTCGTCCTCTTTGCGGGCACAAGTTGCCGCCCAATCCCATAATTGCTGTTGTTACTGTCTTTGCCAGGAAGATGTGGCCGGAGTGCGCTTTACTGTAGACCACATTATCCCTGAATCATTGGGCGGCGAAACAGTGGCGGAGAATTTGTGTCTGGCCTGTTGGGATTGCAATCTGGTGAAACAGAACCGCATTGTGGGCCCAGATCCGGAAACCGATGAGACAGCACCCCTTTTCCATCCCCGGCAGCAACAGTGGGATGAACATTTCCGTTGGGAAATGGGGGGATTGATTCTGGCTGGTTTGACACCTACCGGACGGGCAACTATAAACACACTGCGCCTAAACCGTCCACTTTTATTACGGGCGCGTGAACGGTGGATTGGGGTCGGCTGGCATCCGCCCAGGCTTGCGTGATCGCTGTAGCACGCAACACGGCCGTATTTTCCCACCCCCATCCACACCCCACCTGTCTGACAAAACCAACCTGGCCTCAGCGTACCGAAGCGGCACATTGATTCCAGGCTGTCTGGTCCTCAAAGGCATCGTTGTCAATGACGCATTGGCGGTATAGGCTAAACTTGGCCTCCGCTTCGGCCAGAGCGGCCGTTACGCTGACTTCCCCCGTAACCGCTTCCCGGTAAGCGTCGCGCAGCCAATCAAAGCCAGGTCCCATCCAGGGTGGCGGCGGCGTCATTGTAACAGCGTCGGCCACCGGCGGGAAGTTCATAAAGTCGCGAATGATAGCGGCCATATCAGCGCCAACTAGGGTGATGTATGCTTCGGATTCGGCCGTTTCGATGTGGGCGGGCATCATGCGCTGTGTCGTATTTTGGGCTTGTACGGCCATCGGCTGCTTGCTTAAAAATTTAATCCACTCCCAACATGCCTGCCGCTGGGAAGAAGGAGAATCTGCTAGAATATGGTAGGCCACCGGGAGGATTTGCCGCGTATTACCTCTATATCCGCCAGGACCGATTGGTTGTGCAGCCATACCAACGTCAATGTTAAAGGGCCGGTTATTCATCACAATGATCAGACCGGAAAATCCGCCTGGCCACATGGCCACACGACCTTCAGCTACCAGATGTTCAAATTCAGCCAGGGCGACAGCATGATCATCACCAAAGTATGGCTGCACTTGATGCCGGCGAACCAGGTCAACGTGCCAGGCAATCATTTCAGTTGCCGCTTCATAATCGAAGTTGGGTATAGCCGTGCTGTCGTTAACAACCTGAACACCAAAGGCTTGCGTAAATCCCAGGGCAAATAAAACACCAAGCTCGGCATAGCCATACTGTTTTGTTTGCCCTTCGCCTTTGGTTAACTGTAAGGCAATGTCTAAAAAGTCATCCAATGTCCAATCCAAAGGGGGCTCGGTAATGCCGGCCTCGGCAAACAATTCCCGGTTGTATTCCAGGTAAGGGGCATGGATCCAGGCAGGAATGCCCCATAACTGCCCATCAATCATGAGCGGCTCTACCAGGATGGGATAAAAGTCGTCCGGCTGTAAAGTTCCATCCAGTTCGAGCAGAGGTGTGAGCGGCAGAAGGGCTGTCCGCACTTCCTCATCTTGCCATGACCCACCCCAGCCCACAAAACAGTCGCTGCCGGCAACCTGGTTAAGTGTACCAGTAGCATATATATCCTTTTCCACGATACGCACGGCTATATCTGGCTGTTCCTCCTGGAATTGATTGGCCAGTTGGCGATGGGCTTCAATTACCGACCGTTCAGTAGCAAAGGTAATCCGTACCCGTTCTTCATCTTCTGGCTCAGCGTCTGGAACCACGACGACCTCAACCTCTGTTTCTTCTGGCAGAATTGGCCCAATCTCTGCGCTTTGGTCCAGGGCAGCCAGGACGGGAATGTTATCGTCAATATGGGCTGCCAGGGCCTCCTGAAGTGCATCAATTGTTTGATAAGAGAGGCGAGGGATGGTGTTGTTTTCGGCCGTATATTGGAGCGCCGGAGCCAGGCTGTCGGGCAACTGTTCCCAATAGTTGGTGGCCACTGCTACCGAACGTCGGGCGGGCGTGATCAGGCCGGCCCAGGCATCTTGGGGCGGCTGGCGGGAGAGGAAGTGGAGCAACTGCCAGGCCGCTTCCGGGTGGGCCGTGCCCCGGCTGGCGGCAAAGCCGTAAATAATCGGCTCGGCAGCC
>JAWOIM010000480.1:0-3662 GCA_046484685.1 Chloroflexota bacterium
TGTCAGGCGTCCCTACGGGACGCCTGACAATAGCCCAGCGATTTATCGCTGGGACAGAAAACTTATCCAATTCTTGACGCACTGCGTCCCGAATTGTCCTGGTGCTGGAGGACCTCTCCAGCTTTTCTTCATGGTAGAGTTCGATGAGACGGCGCTCAGGCAGCTCAAAGTCTACGTCTTGTTCGAGTTGGGCGCTGAGTGATTCGGCCGTTACGCCATGCTCGGCCGGGATAAAATCAAAGACAAACCAGTCAAAAAAGCGCATCGCCTCGTCCTGTCCCATTTCCTCGGCATTTTCCAATTCGTAATAGTTGTTCCAATAGATGGGCAGGGCGGCCGCAAAGGCGGCGGCAAAGCGCTCCTGGCGAGCAAAACGCATCAGGTCCAGGCGCAAGTATTGGCCGGCCGCTTTCAACTGGCGCGTTTCTTTCTCTTTCTCCTGGTCAATCTTCAGGTGGCATTTTTTATACTTCAAGCCACTACCACAATAACAGGGATCGTTCCGTCCGGGATTGCTCATTATATCTCCTCTTGTAACATCTCAATATTTCGGGGCCAAGAAACCGAGTTTTTCATCACATCTCTGGCTAAACTCAATTACTTGGCAAAAAACTCGGTTTCTCCTCTGATTATTGAGAAGATACTTCCAACGCGGTTAAAATTGGGAGCAGGTCTGAAAGGCGGTTAATGGTATAGTCCGGCTCCACGCCGTTTAACTCCCGGTTTAGATGGGGCGGGTCGATTAGGACACTGATCAGGCCGCTGGCATTGGCCCCGGCAATGTCGTGTCCCGGCCAGTCGCCCACAAAAACAGCCTGTTCAGCCGGTGTATCCAGCAGCGTCAAAATCCGCTCATAGATCGCCGTGTGCGGCTTGATATAGCCCACATCACCAGAAGTCAGACGGGCATCAAAAAAGTCTATAAGCCCATAGGCTTCTAACTCTACATCGCGCATCCACATAGGGAACATCGAATTGGTCACCAGGCCAAGTTTATACTCCTGCTGCCGTAACGCTTGCAGCACTGCCAGCGTATCGTTATAAAGCACCACATTAGCGGCCGGCTGCCAATCGTAGGCTTCCATGGCCGCCTGTAGATCAATCTCATCCGGATTCAGGTCGATTTGCTCAAAAACGCAGCGCAGACAACGGCCAAAATTGACGCCTGTCCAATCCCGTCGGGCCACCTCCCAGGCCTCCCTGACGACCTGGCGGTAAACGGCGAAAAAGGTTTCGCTGTCGGGCACAAGATGGCCCTGGGCGCTCAGATAGGCGCGTAAATTTTCAAGGTGCGGGCCCATGACCGAGCCATAGCCTTCGGTCACGCCCGACCAATCGATCAGCGTATCGTCAAAATCAAAAATAACGGCTTCAATTTGGCGCTTCATGTTGTTTGCAGCTTATCCCCGGCCAGCCGATCCAGCAGTAGAATCGCCCCCAGACCCAGGCTAAAGAGCAGAACAGCAATAACAAACTCAGTGACGCCGGCACTGCTGGAGAAGTCGGGCAGCATGTTAATCTGCTGCGTCACAATGCGTTCGCCGTGACTGTCGAGAATATACATGCCGGCCCCATCTTGCAGCCAGGCAGCATCCATCTTCCAGGGCCAGACGCGGCGCAGGCTGCCCAGCATCAGGCCGGTCAACAAGGCAACCATCATGTTATAATAACGCTTAAACAGCCAGCCTAAAATTTGGGCGAAGGTTACCAGGCCAATGACGGCGCCAATACCCACCAGGGCGATACTTACTATGTCACGCTGGTTGACGGCACTGAGGATAAACTGGTATTTGCCCAGCAGCACCAGGATGAATGCGCCGGAAATGCCGGGCAAAATCATGGCACAGATGGCCAAGGCCCCGCTGAGAATGAGATACCACCAGGTTTCAGGCGTCTGGACGGGCACCAGGCCTACCAGCAGGTAGGCCCCCAACGTTCCCAGCACCAGCAGCATGATCAGGCCGGGCGTCCAGGTGTCGATGCGCTTGCTGACCACATAGACAGAAGCCAGCACCAGGCCAAAGAAGAAGCTCCAGATGACGATGGGATGGGTGATAAGCAGCCATTCCAAACCTTGTGACAGGGTAAAGATGGCCAGCAAAATGCCGCTGGCGACGGCCAGCAGAAATTTCCAGTTGAGTATGTCAAAAATCTCTTTGATACGCAGGCGAAAGAGGGCTTGTAAAAAAGGAGGCTGCCCTACCGCCCGAATGGAGTCGATCAACTCTTCATAGATGCCGAGAATGAAGGCCATGGTGCCGCCGGAAACGCCGGGCACAATATCTGAGGCCCCCATGCAGACGCCGCGCAGCATGATGCCCACGTAGTCGCGCAGTGAGCGATCGGCCGTTTTTTCCTGAGAGTCGATAGGGGTAACTGTTTCGTGCATAAATTAATTCCTTCCGCTAATCAGCACAATCGGCTCACGTTAGCCAATTTGCGTTCTATTGTCAAGGCAAGTGAACCCTTACCTCTAAATCAAATCAAGTTGAAGATTATACATCACTCTCCTGAAAAATGTAGCCAGCCGGTTAAAAGCTGTCCCCCACTTTGCAGCGCCAGGCCCAACGCTTCACCCCTTGCCAGATGGCTCGTGTTAAGTCTGTGTCGCCATAGAGTCGGCTGGTCCCCAGAAACACGGCCGTTGCCGACAGGCTGACACCGGCCAGGCTTTCCCCGGGCTGCTGCCAGCAAGGAGCCGGCCAATCGTTAATCTTAATTGACAGCGTTAGAATACTCTCTATAATTGATATAAAGTATCATTAAATAAGTGTGGCCCAGCCTGGAAGCAGGGAAACCCGTCGCCCACCCCTGCTTAAATCAAGGGCCACCGTCCATCGTCTATCGTCCATGGTCTATATTTCAGAGGAGTAATCATATGTATGATGTCATTATAGTAGGGGGCAGTACAGCAGGATTGAGTGCTGCTTTGGTCTTAGGCCGCTTTCGACGGCGCGTCTTAATTTGTGATCAGCAAAAACCGCGCAACGCTCCGGTCAAAACAGCCCATAACTTTTTCACGCGCGATGGCACACCCCCCTCGGAATTATTACAGATTGGCCGGGAACAGTTACGGCCGTATCAAACGGTAACCTATCACCCGGCCGAAGTTGCCGGCCTCAGCCCTGCAGAAACAGGGTTTGTCGTAACAACCACAGACGGTACGCTGTTCCAGAGTGGCCGGGTGTTATTGGCCACCGGCGTGCGCGATGAATTACCCGCCATTCCCGGCCTGGAAGATTACTGGGGCAAAGCGGTCCATCATTGCCCTTATTGTCATGGCTGGGAGGCGCGGGATCAGAAAATTGTGATCATTGGTAATGGAGAAGTTGTTTATCATTTGGCTGTCTTGTTATCCTCCCTCAGCAGCGATATTGCGGCCTGTTTGTATGGTGAGCCAATCCCGACCGCCGAGCAGATGAAAAAGCTCAAGCAGCTTGGCGTCACTGTCTATGATGACGGTATTGAATCAATTGAAGGGAATTCTGAACAGATAGCCGGCGTTCGTTTAAGCAACGGCCGTTTAATACCCTGCCAGTCAATTTTTGTGCGGACTCACCCTTATCAGCACAGCACCCTGGCCCATGATAGTGGCTGTGAGGTGGATGAGCATGGTTATGTCAAAGTAGATGAATTAGGGCGTACCAGCGTGAAAAACCTTT
>JAWOIM010000602.1:0-8137 GCA_046484685.1 Chloroflexota bacterium
TCACTTTCATGCCCTGTTCAAGCAAGTGACCGGTCAATCGCCGCACCAGTATCTGTTGCGCACCAGACTGACCGAGGCGCTCAGGTTGATTTGCCGGACGGCCCTGCCCTTGTCGGAGGTGGCCAACCGCTGTGGGTTCTCCAGCCAGAGCGCCTTGACCCATGCGGTGCGCGCGCAGAGCGGACAAACGCCGCGCAAGCTGAGGCTGGCCGCACGCAGCTAAGTTCCACTTGGCCGCTGATCTCAGAGGTTTTTGCAAAAAAAACCCAGATTCTTGCAAGATTTGCCTGCGCCAGGCTCCTACGTCCTGTTTTTGGGAGGTAAATCTACCCATGCCCCGACCTGTTAAATTTTTACTGGCCGTGCTGCTAAGTGGCCTGGCCGGATTTGCTCTGCTGCGTTGGCTGCTGATCCCCCTTGCCAGCCCGGAACCGGACAATTTGGGAGTGCAGAACGGCCGTTTAGCCCCCTGCCCCGACTCCCCCAACTGCGTTTCGACCCAGGCCGAGCACTCCCTACACCGGATTGACCCCATTCCCTATGAAGGAGAAACGGCCGTTGTCCACCAGGATCTGCTCAGAATTCTGCACGAGATGCCCCGCAGCACCATCCGCTACACCGACCCCACCTACATTCATGCCGAATTCCGCAGCCCAACCTGGGGCTTTGTTGACGATGTTGAATTTTACTTCGACGAGGCCAATCAACTGATCCATTTCCGCTCCGCTGCCCGCCTGGGTGAAGGCGACATGGGCATTAACCGGGCGCGTATGGAAGAAATTCGAGAGTTTATGAGAAATAATTGACGCAGAGGCGCGGAGGCGCAGAGAAAAACATATTCTGCCCTCTGCACCTCTGTACCTCTGCGTTAGATTTTTTAAGGCAAGGAGCGTTCGATGGCTATCGACACCCCGGTTAACAGCCGCAACCTGGTAATTTACGAAATATATGTTCGCAATCACGGCCCTAACGGCAACTTTGCCGATGTGGCTGCCGATTTGGCCCGTATCCGTGATTTAGGCGTGGACTATATCTGGTTCATGCCTATCCATCCCATCGGCGCGGTGCAGCGCAAAGGCCGCCTCGGTTCGCCCTATTCCATCCGCGATTACCGGGAGGTTAATCCGGAGTATGGCAGCAAAGAAGAGTTTCGCCAGTTGTGCCAGTATGCCCATGCCCTGGGCCTGAAGGTAATGATTGACGTGGTCTACAACCACACTGCTCACGATGCCGACCTGGTCAGCAGCCATCCCCACTGGTACCATCAGGATGAAAACGGCCGTCCCTTCACCACCGTCCCCGAATGGTGGGATGTGATCGACCTGGTTTATGATGACAAGAGCCTGTGGCAGTACCAGATCGAAACGCTCAAACAGTGGGTCCAACTGGGCGTGGACGGCTTCCGCTGCGATGTGGCCTCCATTGTGCCCCTGGACTTTTGGCAGGAGGCCCGCGCCGCCGTGGCCGAAGTCAAGCCCACCGTTCTCTGGCTGGCCGAATCGGTCCACAGCCGCTTCATTTTTGACCGGCGGCGTGAAGGGTTGAACGGCCACAGTGACGGTGAAATCCATCGGGCCTTCGACCTCTCCTACGATTATGATTTGTGGCCGGTGTGGGAAAGAGCGGTTAAGGACCCAACGGCCGTTCCCCTTTACCTCTCGCTGCTCACCTACCAGCAGGCCATTTACCCCGCCCACACCGTCAAAATGCGCTGCGTGGAAAACCACGACCAGCCGCGCATCATGAAAGCGGCGCCCACTCGTGCCCAGGCCCTGGCCTGGACCGCCTTCCAGGCCTTTAACGAAGGGGCTTTCCTCATTTACGCCGGGCAAGAATCGGAAAATGCGCATACGCCCACCCTGTTTGACATAGAAAAAATCAAGTGGGGCAGCTACTCATTACAACCCTTTTTGACCCGGCTATGCCGGCTTAAAAAGGAGCCTATCCAGCAAACAGGCCAGTTTACCCTGCTGGCGGCCGCACCGGCCATTGCCGCTCAATGGCAGGCAGCCGATAGTGGGCTGTTTGGCGCGTTTAACGTCAACGGTGTCGTAGATATCATGGCCACGCCGCTGCCGGATGGGGAATATCAGGATTTATTGAGCGACACGCTCGTTACCGTCCGTGATGGGGAGATGGCGGTGCCGGAAACGGCCGTTATTCTTCGCTACTCGGGCACTCTGGCCAGCAAACCCTTCTACGGCCCGCTGTTGTGAGGTAAAAAACCATGCCCTTCAAAACGATTATCGAACCATTTCGCATTAAAACAGTTGAGCCAATTCGCCATACCACCCGTGACTACCGCCGCGAAGCACTCAAAGCGGCCGGCTACAACCTCTTTCTCTTGAAAGCCGAAGATGTCCTCATCGACCTGCTCACCGACTCCGGCACAGGCGCCATGTCCGCCGAACAGTGGGCGGGGATGATGCGCGGCGATGAATCCTACGCCGGCGGCAAATCCTTTTACCGCTTTGAGGCGGCCGTACACCAGATTACCGGCTTCAAACATGTCCTGCCCACTCATCAGGGGCGAGCCGCCGAGCGTATTCTCTTTGGCTCTGTGTTAAAACCGGGCGATATGGTCCTCAACAATACCCACTTTGACACAACCCGCGCCAATGTGGAATACTGCCAGGCCGAAGCGCTCGATATACCCATTCCTGAAGCCCACCGGCCCAGCCTGGACTATCCATTTAAGGGGAATATTGACCTGGATGCCCTGGCCCATCATCTGGATGAGCATGGGGAGAAAGTTGCCCTGGTCATGATGACGGTGACCAATAATTCCGGTGGGGGACAGCCGGCCAGCATGGCTAACATTCGCGCCGCCAGTGAATTGTGTCGTCAATACGGCCGTCCTTTTTTCCTGGATGCCTGCCGCTTTGCCGAGAATGCCTGGTTCATTAAGACCCGCGAAGAGGGGTACGCAGACAAAACACCCCTAGAAATTGCCCAGGAGATGTTCAGCTATGCCGACGGCTGCACCATGAGCGCCAAGAAGGATGGCCTGGCGAATATTGGCGGCTTTCTGGCTCTGAACAATGACCAATGGGCCAGCAAGGCAAAAACGATGCTGGTGATTACCGAAGGCTTTCCGACCTATGGCGGGCTGGCCGGTTATGACCTGGAAGCCATTGCCGTCGGGCTGCATGAGGTGCTGGATGAGGATTATTTGCGCTATCGCATTCGCTCGGTAGCTTACCTGGGCGATATTCTGACGAAAAATGGCGTGCCTATTATGCAGCCGCCCGGCGGTCATGCCATCTACCTGGACGCCAAAGCAATGCTGCCCCACATCCCCCCCCTGGCTTACCCGGCCTGGGCGCTGTCACTGGCTCTTTACCTGGAAGGAGGCGTGCGTTCGGTAGAGATTGGGTCAGTCATGTTTGGTCTGCACCCGGACGGCAGTGAAAGTGCGGCGGCCATGGAACTGGTGCGGCTGGCTTTTCCGCGGCGCGTATACACACAGAGTCATGTCGATTACCTGGCCGAGGTGATCTTGTACGTACACGGGCTGCGGGAACGCATTCAGGGTTTGCGCATTGTGGAACAGCAGGCGGCCCTGCGTCATTTTACGGCCGTTCTTGAACCAATCAAGGGGCAACTGCTCCCTAATTGATTACAAACTATCTAAGCGTTCAGTGGGTCACAGAATAGAACGCAGATAAACACGGATTTAGTTTAATCATATATGGACCAACTTTTTATTATTTTGCCCGGCATCTTAGGCGGCGTGGGGCTTTTTTTGGTGGGCATGATCCTCATGTCCGAAGGTCTCAAGTCGGCGGCCGGCAGCGGCTTGCAGCGTATTTTAGAGAAGGTCACCGGTACGCCGCTGGCTGCCTTCTTCTCCGGGGCCGGGCTGACCGCCCTGGTTCAATCCTCCAGCGCCACCACCATTACTACCATTGGCTTTGTCAGTGCCGGGCTGCTCACCTTTCCGGCGGCGCTGGGGGTCATTGTGGGGGCCAACGTGGGCACAACCAGCACCGGCTGGATTGTCTCTTTGCTGGGCTTCAAACTGAACGTGGGTACCATAGCCCTGCCCTTCATTGGCGTAGGTGCCTTGATGAAATTGTTAAGCAGCGGCCGTCGTGCCCATTTCGGAATGGCGATTGTGGGCTTTGGCCTTATCTTTGTGGGCATCGATTTTCTGCAAGAGGGGATGGGCGGCCTGGCCCAGACTATTGATCTGTCCGGCTTTGCCCACACTAGTTTCGGGGGCCGGCTGGGGTTAGTTTTAGTGGGGGCCCTTATGACCGTACTGCTGCAATCCTCCAGCGCGGCCGTGGCCCTCACCCTGACCGCTCTCTTTAGCGGGGCCATTGGTTTAGAGCAGGCGGCCTACCTGGTGATCGGCCAAAATTTGGGCACCACGGTCAAGGCGGTGCTGGCGGCGCTGGGTGCTTCGGTACCGGCCCAGCGCACGGCGGTCGGCCATATTCTTTTTAACCTGGTAACGGCCATTATTGCTTTCGCCGCTGCTCACCAACTGCTCAACGTCTCCTTAATCGTGGGGGAATGGCTCAACAATGATGAACCCGCTTTCATTCTGGCCTTGTTTCACACCATTTTTAATCTACTTGGTGCCCTGCTTGTCTTGCCGGTCATCACCCCCTTTGCCCGGCTGGTGGTGCGGCTGGTCCCTGATCGCGGTCCGGTATTGACCCGCCACCTGGACAAATCGTTGTTCCATTTACCGGCGGTGGCTGTAGGCGCAGCCGGCCGGGCTATCCAGGAAATTGCCATTGTGACCCTGGCAGAAGCGGAGAATTTGCTGCGCAACGGCCGTCACACCCGCCACAGTTATGAACGGTTGTGGGCAGCCCAAAGCGCCATGCAGGAAACCGGCCAATTTCTAGGCCAGATTCAGTCTGATGGGAATGACCGCACTCTGTATGCCCGCCGCCTGGCCTTGCTTCATGCCGGCGATCATGCCAGCCGGCTCATTGAAGCCTGCCTGGAATCGGAAGAACCGCTGGCCGGAACTGAAGTTATTGCTGCTGCCGCGCAGTTGGCCCCTACCCTGGCCATAGCCGTGGAGTGGCTAAACAATCAGGAAGGCAAAGGAAACAAAGTAACCCGCCATCTGAAAAAAGCATCCAAAGCCCAGGCTAAACTGCGCCGCGACCAGCGGGCCAAGCTGCTAGAACAAACGGCCGCCGGTCTGGTTCAGCCTGACGAGGCCCAGCGTTATTTGGAATCAATGCGTTGGGTAGACCGGATTGGTTACCATAGCTGGCGCATGCTTTATCACCTGGTTGATCCCTTAACGGCCGATGTCGCCCTGGCCGCCGAAGCCTACAGTGAAAGCGACTTGGCTGCCGAGGACCCGTGACAGGGAAAAGCATATTCATCGAGATTCCATCCTATGTACCTGTGAATTCCATTCACGGGCTAAAATCAGGAAGTAGTATACTAAGGAGAGCTGCTAACGTGCTTCAGCACGTTTCCTAATTTTAGCTGCCGAATTCCATTCGGTAGCGGTCAGGGCGGCTAATTTAACATTGTCAAACTAGAGAGGATCACCCACCGATTACCGATTACCGAATACCGGTACTTGTTACCCTCTGTTATAATGGTGGCAAGGTGGCCGACACCTTTCGTAATTCCTAATTCGTAATTCACAACCGGAGGTTTTTATGCAATACACCATCAAGGGCAACATTGCCCAAAATGCACGAATCGAGCTGGACAAAGGGGACAGCCTGTGGGCCGGACGTGGCTCATTAATGGCCTATTCACCCGGTACGCAGTGGAACCTGCGCGTGCCCGGCGGGTTGGGAGGGGCTATCAAACGCTCCTTTGCCGGCGAAGGGGCCGCCCTCATTCACGTTGAGGCGCAGCAAGATAACCAATACGTTTTGCTGGCGGCTAACGAACCGGGCCATATCGAAACCTGGGACCTGGCTGACGGTCCCGTTGTCACCACGCGGGGTGCCTTTATGGCCGCCTGGGGCGAAAGCATCGACATCAACGTCACCATTGCTCGTCGAGCCGGAGCCGCCTTTTTTGGCGGGGCCGGTCTCTTTTTGCAGCGCGTTTCCGGCCAGGGCCAGGTGCTGATTCACGGCAGTGGTGATTTCCATGAGCGCCGCCTGGCCGACGGAGAACAAATCCTGGTCAGCACCGGCAATCTGGCCGCTTTCTCGGCGAAGGTCGATTATGACGTTCAGGGCGTCGGCGGCTGCCGCAAAATGTTGTTCAGCGGTGAAGGCTTCTTCATGACCCGCCTGACCGGTCCTGGCCGCGTCCTACTGCAAACGTTGAAGCGAACGGCCGTTAGCAAAACCAGCAGCGACAGCGGCAGTTAATAGAACACGGATATTGTGCCACTATCACATAGGTTTTTTCAGTGGCTCATCCGTGGCTCATCCGTGGTTCATCCGTGGCCCATTCTAAAGGAGTTCAACATGGGCGTGGGCACACCATAATGAATGAAGAATTCATCGTCTATGGTCCGTCGTCCATGGTCTATTTTCAAAGGAGTGACTCATGCAAATACAGATTGAACAAGGCAGCATTCAGCAAAGCCAGGCCGATACGATCGTGGTGAACTTATTTGAAGGCGTGACCAGCCCCGGTGGGGCCACCGGCGCGGTGGACCAGGCGCTTGACGGAGCCATTAGCGAGCTGATCGCCAATGGCGATTTAAGTGGCAAGGTGGGAGAAACGGCCGTACTCTACCCCCGCGAACTGATTCCGGCCAGGCGCGTTATTGTGGTCGGCCTGGGTAAACAAGATGACTTTGATCTGGAAGGGGTGCGCCGGGCAGCGGCGGCGGGCAGCAAACGCGCCCGCCAGCTCAAGGCCAAAAACGTCGCCACTATCATTCACGGGGCCGGCATTGGTGGCCTGGACCTAATGGCAGCCGCCCAAGCCACTATTGAAGGCAGTAGCCTGGCCCTCTACCGCTACGATGCCCCCAAACAGAAAACCGGGGATCATCAAATTGAACGCCTGACCCTCGTCGAGTATGACGAGAGCAAGATTGAAGCCATTGAAAGCGCGGCCCAAACGGCTCAGGCGATAAGCGACGGCGTGGCCTTAGCCCGCGATCTGGTCAATATGCCGCCTAACGTGGCCACCCCCACCAAAATGGCCGAAACAGCCACCGCCATTGCCCAGGCCCATGGCCTCAAAGCGATCATCGGCGACCGGGCCTGGGCCGCCCAGCACAAAATGGGGGCTTTCCTGGCCGTGGCTCAGGGTGCCGGCGAACCGCCTCAGTTTATCGTCCTGGAACACAACGGCAGCCGGGAGGACCTGGACACCATTGTCCTGGTGGGCAAAGGAATCACCTTTGACACCGGCGGTATTTCTATCAAGCCGACGGCCAACATGGGTAACATGAAATCCGACATGGGCGGGGCAGCGGCCGTATTGGGGGCCATGAAAGCGGTGGCCGCCCTCGACCTGCCCCTGCGTGTCATCGCCATTACCCCCTGCACCGAAAACATGCCCGATGCCAACGCCTACCGCCCCGCCGACGTCATCACGGCCAGCAACGGCAAAACAATCGAAATCATCAGCACCGACGCCGAAGGGCGCCTGGTTCTGGCCGACGGGCTGGTCTTCGCCGGTCGCTACCAGCCAAAAGCGGTCGTCGATTTAGCCACGCTCACCGGTTCTTGTATTGTGGCTCTGGGCATGGGCATGGCGGCCGGTTTGTTTAGCAATGATGAGGATGTGCGCCGCCGGCTGGAAACGGCCGCAGCCCAAACCCACGAGCGCGTCTGGTCCTTCCCCTTATGGGACGATTATCGCCAGGCGCTTGACTCTGACGTGGCCGATATGAAAAACAGTGGCGGACGTATGGGTGGCGTGGCCACTTCAGCCATCTTCCTCAAAGAATTCACCGACTATCCCTGGGCACACCTGGACATCGCCGGCATGGCCCTCAGCGACAAAGAGAACAACTACATCACCAAAGGAGGAACCGGCTACGGCGTGCGGCTGCTGGTTGCTTTTCTGCAATCTTATGTGTAAAACTGTTGTAGAGGAAAAACAAAATAGAGCAGACAACAGGTGCCGCGGCGCACCAACGAAGGAATGAAAACGTAACGCAGGTTGCCAACCTGCTGCTTTTCCAGGTTAACAACCTGGGTTACATTTGCATAGGAGACAACATGAGCGT
>JAWOIM010000661.1:0-10663 GCA_046484685.1 Chloroflexota bacterium
TTCACGATGCTGACGTTCTGTCAGATGGCCTATGCGCTGTGTGTGCGCAAAAAAACGGAATCGCTGTTTACGCAATCCTGGCTCAGCAACCCGCTGCTGTTGCTGGCCATTGGCGTCACACTGACCCTGCAGTTGATCCTTATTTATGTCCCGTTTTTCAACACCATATTTCGCACCACGCCGCTGCGGCCGGCAGAACTGGGTATCTGCGCCGTTGGAGCCCTGGTCATTATACTGATTACGGAATCGAAAAAACTGTTTCTTCGCAGCAAGCAGCATTGAAGTGATATGTTTAAGGTTCTGTAAAAGAGCCCTCTCTTCGTTCTTCGCTTGACAGCATTTATGGATTGAGACACATTTCCGGCCAGGAAAATCGATCATGCCCAAGAAGACAAATTTAAATCCCAAGCTGCAGGCATGGGTGGACGCTCGCAAGCGCTATCATCTGTCCCATGCCCAAGTTCAGATGGGTCGAGAGTTGGGCCTGAACCCCAAGAGACTCGGTAAGATGGACAACCACGACCAGGAGCCGTGGAAAATGCCCCTCAGGCAGTACATCGAGCATCTCTACTTTAAGCATTTCCGGAAAGAGCGGCCCGACGCGGCGCTGCCCATTGAGAAGCAGGTTCAGGCTCAAAAGGAAAAGAAGGTTAAAAAGCGTGAGGAAAAACTGCAACGCCGGCAAAGCGAGTTACCGTTGAAAAACCAACCCAAGGACCAAATACAATGAAGCTCGGGCGCAACGACCCCGCCCCTGCGGCAGCGGGTAAAACCGGCCGGGTACGAGCCGAGGAACTTCACGAACGCGGCCTTGCGCATCAGGCCGGTCAGGGCGCCGGCCACGTGCGCGTCCTCCACGTGGCCCTCGATGTCGATGTAGAAGAGGTAGCTCCACGGCTTGTCGCGGCGCGGCCGCGACTCCAGCTTCGTCATGTTGATGCCGTGCTTGGGGAACTCGACCAGGCAATCGACGAGGTCGCCCGGCCGGTGGCGGGTGGCGAGCACCAGGCTCGTCTTCGCCGGCCCTTCGCGCCGGGGCGCGGCGTCGGCACCCAGCACGAAGAAGCGGGTGTAGTTGAAGGCCAGGTCCTCGACGTTCTCGGCGAGCACGGCGAGGCCGTACGCCTCCGCGGCGCGCTTGCTCGCCAGGGCGGCCTTGCCCTCCCCGCCGTTCTCGGCGAGCAGCTTGGCGGCGCCGGCGGTGTCGAAGTCGGTGACCGCCTCGAAGTGGTGCTTGCGCAAGAACGCCTGGCACTGCGCCAGGGGGCAAGACTGACTTGTAATGGTCAAAGAAGGGTTCCATATCCACAATCAGGTCTTTGATGACTTTGAGACCCAATATCGGCTCTATCTGAATCTTAACCTGATCGCTGCCCCCATTACGTAGGCGGGTGACCAGCATTTTGCAGGCCAGGGCGTTGGCCCCATTGATACGCATGGCATCTGAGCCGCAGACGCCGTGGGCGCAGGAGCGGCGCAGGGTCAGTGTGCCGTCTTGCTCCCACTTGATCCGGTGCAGCAAATCCAGTACCGAATCGGTAGCGTTGACATTCTCCAGCGTGTAATTGCCCCACCACGGCTTTTCATCTTTTTCGGGGTTATAGCGACGAATTCTTAATTCAGCTTGCATGATTCTCCTCTTAGAAATTACGAATGACGAGGGATGAATTACGAATTTTTTCGTCCTTCGTAATTCGTAATTTGTCTTTCTTAGTAGACTCTCTCTTTGGGTTGGTAACGACCGATATTCACCGGTTTATAGTCCAGACTATAGCTGCCATCATCCTGGCGGAAGCAGAGGGTGTGCTTGAGCCAGGTCTCGTCGTCCCGATCAGGGTAGTCGTCGCGGGCATGGCCACCCCGGCTTTCGGGACGGGCGTTGGCCGATACGGCCGTTACTTCCGCCAGTTCCAACAAACAGCCCAATTCCCACGCTTCCAGCAGGTCGGTGTTAAATTGGGTGCCCTTGTCGTCAATTTCTACCTTCATATAATCTTCGCGAAGCTGGCGCAGATCGGCGATGGCTTTGGTCATCGTCTCCTCGGTGCGGAAAACGCCCACATTGGCTGTCATCGTCTTTTGCATCTTGTCGCGTACGGCATAGGCTTTGATATTACCTTTATTGTTACGAATCCGTTCAAACTCGGCCATGACCACGGCGGCGGGATTTTGCGGCAGGTCGGGCAAGGTAACCTGGCGGCAGTAGTCGGCCATATTGACGCCGGAACGACGGCCAAAGACCACCAGGTCTACCAGCGAATTGGTTCCCAGCCGGTTGGCCCCATGAACAGAGACGCAGGCTGCTTCGCCGGCAGCGTACAGGCCGTTGAGGACTGTGTTCTGGCTGTCGATGACGACACGGCCGTCTACATCGGTGGGAATACCGCCCATGGCATAATGGGCCGTGGGCTGTACCGGCATCGGTTCCTCGACCGGATCAATACCCAGGTAGGTGCGCGTGAAATCGGCAATATCGGGCAGCTTGGCCTCAATGTGCTCGCGACTGATGCGTCGCTCTTCGCCTGCCTCGGCCAAATATTTGTTGACCGTCTGCGGCGTCACGTCCAGGTGAACGTAATTTTTGCCGTTGATACCCCGGCCGGCCTGCACCTCCAGGAAGATGGCCCGGCTGACCACATCACGACTGGCCAGGTCCTTGATGGTGGGCGCATATTCTTCCATAAAGCGTTTGCCTTCACCGTTGAGCAAAACGCCCCCTTCGCCGCGTACCCCTTCCGTGATCAAAACACCCAGCTTAAAGATGCCGGTGGGATGGAACTGGAAGAACTCCATATCTTCCAGGGGGACCCCGCGCCGCAGGCAAATAGCAGTGCCGTCGCCGGTTAAGGAGTGAGCGTTAGAGGTGACTTCCCAGCAGCGTCCCCACCCACCGGTGGCAAACAGAACCGCCTTGCTATGGAAGACGTGAAAATCCCCCGTGCCAATTTCATAAGCCACCACACCGCACACCTGGCTGCCTACCCGAATCAGGTCCACGACGTGGAATTCGTCAAAAAAGTTGACCTTATTTTTGATGCACTGCTGATAAAGGGTTTGCAAAATCATATGGCCGGTGCGGTCGGCGGCATGGCAGGCACGCCGTACCGGTTGCCCGGTATCATTATTGGTATGGCCGCCAAAGCGGCGCTGCGAAATCGTCCCGTCGGGAAAGCGGTCAAAGGGCAATCCCATATGCTCCAGCTCAATGACCGTATCAACCGCCTCGCGGCACATCACATCAACGGCGTCCTGGTCGGCCAAATAGTCGGATCCTTTGACTGTATCGTAGGCGTGCCACTCCCAATGGTCTTCTTCTATATTACCCAGAGCCGCTCCAATGCCACCCTGCGCCGCCCCGGTATGGGAACGGGTGGGGTAAAGCTTGGAAATGACGGCCACATTGACGCTGCGGCTGGCATACAGGGCGGCCATCAAGCCCGCCCCGCCGGCCCCCACAATAACGGCGTCAAAGGTGTGTGTCTTTACATTCGTCATAGTTTGTTGTCCTTGATTTGTAGCGTATTGCGTAATGCGTAGTGCGTAAAAGTGTTCGCTACGCACTACGCATTACGCACTATGTCTTATCTTACCGAAGCCGGCTCAAACGCAGCAATAGCAAAACCGGCCCAGAGAATGGTGGCGATGGTGAAAATGACCAGGAAAATATTGATTTTGCGCGTCAGGCTGCGGTTGTGGATGTAATCCTCTAACACCTGGCGCAGGCCATTCATGCCGTGCGAGACAGCAAAAGCCAGCAGCAGCATGTCATATGCTTTCCAGCCCCAGGAGGACCAGACTTCGGCCACGAATTGGAGGGTCAGGTTGGCGGTGCTGTTGAGCACATGTTGAATCATCATATGGCCGACGGCCAGAATGAGCAGAGCCACGCCGGAAAGGCGCATAAAGAGGTACGCGTAGCGTTCAAAATTGTTTTGTACCTGGACCGGCCGGCGGGTTTCACTGCTTTGCGGTTCTGTATAGGTTGTCATAACTATTTGTTCCTTCTGTTAGTTGAGGTAATCAGAAAGTGCGGGCCAGGTCCAGCAGCTATCACCGATCGCAGCCAGTTCGCTGCAGTGGCCGATGACGCCCATGAACATGTAGATGCCGATAGGGATAAAGGTAATAAAAAAAAGGCCCCAGACGACCAGCGCGCTTTTGTCCTGGTACATCCACCATTCCGGCTTGAAGTCGAGAATGGTGATGCGAATGCCGTTGAAGGCATGGTACAAAACGGCCGCCATAACGCCTATTTCTCCCACGGCAAAAATAGGGATTTTGAAGATGGCAATGGACCAGGCATACAGTTCGGGCCAGAAATGAACGTTGGCCGTATCCCAAACGTGGAGAACGAGAAAGCTGAGAATGGCCAGGCCGGAGATGCGGTGAGCTATCCAACTGTAATGACCACTCCTGCCGCGATAGCGAACACTTTCGCGTAGTGTGAGTAATAAAGATGACATAGATTTTGCCTCCGTTTAAGCGGTAAGGTATTACATTTGCGATTATAGCACTGAAAGCTGAGAAAAAAAACGGTTCTTTTTACGTTAGAGTTCCGTCATTTTTAGCGGTGGCTGCTTGCTTTGCCGGGCGGCGACTGTTAAACTTACGTCAAATGATACGTCCTTTCAACTTGCGTGATTTAGCATTAGTTCACCGCCTGAGTGAGCAAGGTGTCGCCTTACATACAGAGTCTGCCTTAACGGGTAATTTATACCCGCTGCGCGGAGCTTTGGCCAATTTGTTTGTGCGCAGCGATCACCCCACGTATGTCTGGAAGGCCAATGAGGGGAGCGCCGCCGGATTTATTCAACTTTATCTGCGTGAGAGCAACCAGCCCGCTTATATCATGTATTTGAGTACGGTCGGTGAGACGGCCGCTGCCAATGGCAACGAGCCGGCTGTTGATGAAACAGCCTGGCTAGCTCTGTTAGACCGGGCCGTGATGGAAATAGGGCAGCGTGGTATTCACAACCTGGTAGCTGAGGTGAATGAAACCGGACCGGAACTGCCTATTTTGCGCCAGGCCGGATTTGCCGTCTACATGCGGCAGGATGTCTGGGTGCTGGCGCAGGCGGAACAGCACCGTTCAGAAATGGCTTTACTGATGCTAACTCCCTATGATAAGCAGGATGATTGGGAGGTTCAGCTATTATATGCCAACACGGTACCGCGCCTGGTGCAAATGGTTGATCCGATGCCGCCCACTTCTGAAGGAGAAGGGTGGGTGCTGCGTGAGGCAGGAGAACTATCGGCCTTTATCCATTTACAGCAGGGCGAAACGGCTACCTGGCTGCGGTTGTTTATCCACCCCAATGCCGAAGCGCAGGCTGATGAAATTGTGGCCTCGCTGCTGCATCTTAAGCAAGAGAGTGTCGCCTCGCCCGTTTACTGCTGTTTGCCCCGTTACCAGAGCTGGTTGCAAGGCGGGTTAGAGCGGACCGGCTTTCGCTTTTGGGGCAGTCAGGCCGTGATGGTCAAGCATACGGTCCAGCATTTGCAGAAGTCTGTGGTGAAAACGGCCGTTTTAGAGACAGGTGGTATTCCTGTTAGAAATTATGAAGGCCCATTGGGCATCTAACAATTAACAAGACGTGATGCGTGAAGCATGATACGTGATCGCAAAATCCTCACGCATCACGTTTCACGTATCAAACATAAACTATATGTCTACAACTACAACACAAGCTCAAGAAGATTTAATAAACCTCCTGGCTTTATTACCCCGGCGTGTGCGCGAAAAAATCGAAGAGATGGGCCACGAGGATGAACTGCTCGAGGTCATCCTGGATCTGGGTCGCGTACCCTCTGCTCGTTATGTGGACGGGGAAAAAATGCTGCTGGAAGAGGATGTCAACCGGGCTGAAATCGACCTGGTTGTCAACGGTATTGGTGATTTTGACGATGATAATCGGGCCGGTATCGCCCGCACCCTGCACCGTATTGCCGGCATCCGCAACCGGCGCGGTGAAGTGGTGGGATTGACCTGTCGTATTGGTCGGGCCGTTTACGGCACTATCGAGATTATTGAAGATATTGTCGATGAGGGGCAGAGTATTTTGCTGTTGGGCCGGCCGGGGGTGGGCAAGACGACCATGCTGCGTGAAATGGCCCGTATTTTGGCCGAGCGTAAGCGGGTCGTTATTGTCGATACCTCTAATGAGATTGGCGGCGATGGCGACATTCCTCACCCGGCCGTGGGACGTGCGCGCCGTATGCAGGTTCCCCGCCCTTCTCACCAGCACGAGACAATGATCGAGGCCGTCGAAAACCACAACCCGGAAGTCATTATCATTGATGAGATTGGGCGGGAGCGGGAGGCCGGTGCCGCCCGTACGATCAATGAGCGCGGTGTGCAGCTTATCGGCACCGCTCACGGCAATACGCTGGAAAATTTACTGCTCAATCCCACCTTGTCTGACCTGGTGGGGGGTATTGAGAGCGTCACCCTGTCTGACGAAGAGGCGCGGCGGCGCGGTACGCAAAAGACGGTGCTGGAGCGGCGCGCGCCCCCCACCTTTGATATCTTGATCGAGATTCAGGAGCGGCAGCAGTTGTTGGTGCACCGGGATGTGACCAACTCGGTTGATGCCATGCTGCGCGGCGAACCGTTTGCCGTAGAACTGCGCTACCGGGCTGAAGATGGATCGGTGCAGCAGGCTCCGCAAGAAATAACGGTTAGTTCTGCGGCCGTTACCGGACGACGTGAGGTGGGCCGAGGGCCTGGTGGTCGCGGCAGTCAGGGACGCAGCGATGGGTATGCAGTGCGCTCGCGAGGCAGGCGGCCGGACGGGCCGGACATTGGTTTGGGCGAGTATGGGACGGGTGGTCACAACGGCCGTTCCGTAACGCCAACGCCGGCAACCGATCTGGGTGTGGCTGAGAAGCAACCCCAGACAAAATCACTGCGTGTTTTCCCTTATGGCGTGGCCCGCAACCGGCTGGCTCAGGCCGCCCGCCGCTTGGGCATCCAGTTGGAAATTGTGGATGACATGCCTGACGCTGATGTGCTGGTCACCTTAAAAAGCTACTATCGCAAACGGCGGCAGCTTATTCGAGAGGCCGAACATCGGCGCACACCTGTCTATGTGCTGCGGGCTAATACCGTTAACCAGATGGAAAACTTTTTGGTACGAGCGCTGGACCTGGAGGCAGTGCCCCCCGACCCTTTTGAGGCGGCTATTGCCGAGGCCGAACAGGCCATTCAACAGGTCCGTTCCGGCCAATCTCAGATTGATCTGACGCCGGTTGGCGGCGCGGTGCGCCGCTACCAGCACCAGATGGCGCGCCAGGCCAACCTGGTTTCTCACAGCTACGGCAAAGAACCAAATCGGCACGTGCGGATTTTTAATACCCATCTCCATTCGTGAAACGTGAAACGTGAGGCGTGATGAATTCGCGCAACCAATCACGTTTCATGCTTCACGCTTCACGCCCCATGTTTATTACCTTTGAAGGACCAGAAGGCAGCGGTAAAACCAGTCAGATTGGCATGTTGGCCGATCATTTGCGGGCGCAGGATTTTACCGTGATCACTACCCGCGAGCCGGGTGGTACGCCCATTGGTGACCAGATTCGGACCTGTTTGCATGATGTGGCTAACACCGACATGGCCGCCGAGACAGAGCTGCTGCTTTATTCGGCGTCGCGGGCACAGTTGGTGCGGCAGGTGATACGGCCGTCTTTGGCCGCCGGTCATGTTGTTATATGTGATCGTTTTGCCGACAGCACCCTGGCCTACCAGGGATATGGGCGCGGCCTGGATCGGGCGCAGTTGGCCTTGTTAACGGCCGTGGCTACCGGTGGTCTTCAGCCTGACCTGACGATTTTGCTTGATATTGAGATAGAACGGGGCCTGGCGCGGCGGGCGAATAATGGGGAGGAGATGAATCGATTGGACCTGGAAACGGCCGCTTTTCACCGCCGGGTGCGGCAGGGATATCATCACCTGATGGCTCAAGAACCAGGGCGTTGGCGGCTGGTAGATGCGGAGAGAACGGCAGCGGCCGTTTTTGCCGATGTGCGGCAAGTAGTGAAAGAGGCGATCAGTCAGAAGTAAAAAGTAAAACGTAAGAAGTCAACTTCTCACTTTCTACTTTCCACTTACATTAGAAAGTCATCGCCGCCCATACCGCCCATGCCACTATCAGCCAGCTCCGGCATCGACTGCTCAATCGAATCAGGCGATTCCCCGCTTTCCAGGCGATCGACCACTTCGCCGAATTCCTCCCCCAGGTCTTCACCCATTTCCCGGCTCATTTTACGCATAAAGTGGCCCAGAGCTTTGGGGTCTTCTTCGTCTAATCCGGCCAAAGCTGTATCGTCCATCAGGGAGTCCATACGGGCTTCCTCAGATTTGGCCAGACCAATACGGCCGATACGCCGCCGCATATGGTGGCTGCCACAAAGAGGACAGTCCGGATCGGCCGTGTCATATTCCGCGTAGCTGATGAACAATTGCACCGGTTTTTGGCAATCTTGGCAAATGAATGTATATCTAGGCATAGTTAATTACGAATTACGAATTATGAATTACAAATTTGACAGGCCCTATTATAAACGAGTTGCGGTAATTTTTTCAAGTTGTTCACTGAATACTAAATACTGAACACTGAATATTGGACACGAACCCTATGACCACCAAAAAATTATATGAGCAGCACAGCTTTCCGACCATGATTGTTATTTCCGGCCCTTCGGGCGTAGGTAAAGATACGATTGCCCGTGCCTTGATTGACCGTGACCCAGATCGGTTCTATTTTGTGGTAACGGCCACTACCCGTCCCCCGCGTCAGGGAGAGATCCAAGGCCAGGATTACTTTTTTGTCAGCAATAATGAATTCGCCCAGATGATTGACGAGGACGAACTGCTGGAATATGCCGTCGTCTACAATGATTTTAAGGGTGTGCCCAAGCAGCAGATACGGGACGCACTGAACAGCAATCGAGACGTCATTATGCGCGTTGATGTGCAGGGGGCGGCCACTATTCGCAAGCTGGTTCCCAACGCCATCTTTGTCTTTTTGGCCACGGAAACAGAGGCAGATCTCGACAAGCGGCTGCGGGAGCGTAAATCAGAAACGGCCGAAGGACTGCAATTGCGTATAGCCACCGCCCGTCAGGAAATGAAGCGGCTCCGGGAGTTTGACTACTGTGTCGTTAACGCCGATGGTCATCAGGAGCGGACCGTGGACCAGATTTTCAGCATCATCGAAGCGGCCCACTGCCGCGTCGAACAGTCACCGATCACGCTATAGCGTATAGTGCGTATTGCGTAGTGCGTAGGAAGAAACCCGCTACGCAATACGCACTACGATCAAGACACAAATGCCAATCATCAACGTCAATCCCAGGCCGTAGGCTGTAGCCAGTTTGAGGACGTGGCCTTCATCGGCTCCGGCTACGGTGCTGCAGCCGATGATCACTTTGGCCGGGGCAAAAAGACCGCCCAGCGCCCCACCGGCCGTTTGGCCGGCCAGAATGATAGGCACGGCCAGATTCAGGGCCAGCGCCGTTTGCTGCTGAAGCTGGCCAAAGACGACGTTGCTGTTGGTATTGCTGCCGGTCATAAAAGCCCCCAATGCCCCAATAAAAGGACTCAGCAGAGGAAACAGCTCTCCCGTTGTCTGGCTGATAGCCAATGCCAGCAGGTAAGTCATGCCCGCATGTTCCATGGTGATGGCCATGGCCACCAGGCTGAGAATGGCTATCGTCGGTTTAATAGAGCCTTGTAGGGTTTTTTGGAAGATGAGACGGCCGTTGTAAGTGGTTAGGGGTTGGGGATTGGGGGTTGGGGGGTGGGGAATCTTGCCATCTGTTTTCCGTTTTTCGTTTTTCGTTAATCGTTTTCCGTTCACCGTTTTCCGTTCACCGTTCAGCGTCCCCCGCCAACGATACCAGGCAAAGGTCAGCAAACTGGAATAAAGCAGCAGTGCGCCCGCATGGCCAAACAGGTCGAACGACCGGCCGTGGCCGGCGGCTATTTGCCAGCCCAAACTCGTTTCTACGGCCGGGAAAACGGGATCGATAACCAGCAGGCTTAGCCGGTCGCCCAAAATAATCTGACCGCCAATAATAACGGCCATCAATAAAATATAGGGAAAAAAAGCGTGCCCCAGGCGCTGCCAGCGACCGGGAGCGGCCGGCTGGCTGCGGCTAAAATAGAGGATGGCCATAAGCAACCCCGCCAGAGCACTGCCCAGGGCGGCCAGCGTCCATAGGCCGGTTACGGCCAGCCCCCACTGCACACTACCCATGACGGCGGCGGCTGTAACCATAAAGCCGCCCCGTTACAAAACGGCCGTTTTGCCCCCCACCAGCCACAACACCCCCAGCCCACAGCCCAGGCAGCAAATGCCCAGCATAACGGCCGACGGCCCGGCCAACTCTGTGCCCGGCAGCCCTGTGGCCGCCATCAGCGCCAAGAAAGACGACCCCAGTGAGCCAAAGGTGACCGCCCAGGCATGACCCAGCAGGGCCAGGACCACGGCTACATTAGCGGCAAAACCCAATCCCACCAGCAGGGGGGCCACCACCGCCGCTGGCACGCCAAAGCCGGTGGCTCCCTGCAAAAAGCCGCCAAAAATCCAGGCCAGCAGCAGCGCCTGCGCCGGCCGGTCCTGCGCCAGGTGGGGCATTTCGCGGCCAATGGCGGCGATAACGC
>JAWOIM010000716.1:0-3414 GCA_046484685.1 Chloroflexota bacterium
CTGTCAGTTCGGGAATGCTGTGTTCTTGCAGCTCCACGTAGAGCCGGTCGGGGCCAAAGATGTCACGGTATTCGCCCATTAACTGGTGGGCCAACTTCATGTTCCCGTCCAGAATGGCCTGGGGGATTTCCCCGGCCATACAGCCGGTAGTAGCGATCAGCCCTTCGCTGTGACGGGCCATAAAGTCACGGTCAATGCGCGGTTTGTAATAATAGCCTTCCAGTTGGGCGCTGCTGGCAACTTGCAATAAATTGAGGTAGCCGGTCTGGTTATGGGCCAGCAGCAGCATATGAAAGCGTTTGTTGTCGAGTTGAGGGTCCCGATCACCCATGGAACGCCGGGCCAGGTAGGTCTCAATGCCGATAATCGGTTTGATACCGGCCCGTTTGCAGGCATTGTAAAAGGGGATGGTGCCGTACATGGCCCCATGGTCGGTCAGGGCGATAGCCGGCTGGTTTAACTCAACGGCTCGCTGTACCAGGTCGTTGATGCGGCTCAGCCCGTCAAGCAGGGAGAATTCGCTGTGACAGTGGAGGTGGACGAAGGGTTGGTTTTCGCTCATTTGTGTTCAGTTGACAGTTGATAGTTGACAGTTGACAGTGAGAAGTGGAAAGTAAGTCGTAGAAAGTGAGCCTTCTTAACTTTCCACTTCTTACTTCTTACTTCTTGCTCTTGCTTTTGTTGTAATTGCCCACATTGGGAGCATAGGGTGAGTATAACACAAGTTGAATGAATGGCGGGGTGGTTTGGCGGGGAATTGGAAAATTTTAAGGAAAGAGGAGTTGGATGCGGCCATTAATGGTGGCGGGGATTATACGGGTAACAAATCAACTTCTGGCACATCCTTATACAAAAAATTGGGGCAAAAGTCATAGCCATTAGGCCAGAAAATGCCTCCGCTGCTATCGATGGCTACCTGGTGAAAAAAATCCTGGTCATGCAGGGCGGTGGAGATGCCTTTGCCAATAAATGGCTTGATATCGACAATTTTTTCCACATCATTGGTGAATAGGATCTTTAATTTATATTCAGATAATGGAGTCGCCTGTTTTACTTTGTGCATCTTTCTTACTCAAGTGGTTCGATTGGCTGAATGATTTCATGTGCTCTGGCTCGCTGCCAATTTTCCCGCAATTCGGCGCGATGTAATGCAGCCCATTCCAGAACCAAACTTAACACGCGCCTCGGTAACTTTCCCTCAAGAATTTCCAGCGTATCAATACTGATTTCAGCCACATGCTCGTTGTACTCAGCGTGAAAATGTGGCGGGTAATGATCATTGTAATACATCTTGATGATGATACCAAAAAAGCGACTAATCTGAGGCATTTGCAGTTCTTAGGCAATAGTATTCAGTAAAGAGGTTCTGACAACTGAATAGTGATATCTTGTGTACTCATGGAGATAATTATACCCGAGTTTTCATCTAGGTAAAAACTCGCCTTCACCTTCTAACTATGAAATTAGTAGTTTAGACATGTTATCATCATTCTGAGAATACTCACCAGAGCATCCCATAGGAAAGAGCATTGCTATACTAGAAATAATCGAGAATGATATAGCTTATGGCCGTAGTGACCGCAACCTGAGGGCAGCCCGCGTGTTACTTACTAAGACAAAGACAGGATAAATAATTATGAGCAAAGAAATGACACCAATCCAATCGCCCCGGCTGGCCTTCCTTTTTACCGGGCATGGGGCCCAATATGCGGGCATGGGCTGCCGCCTGTATGAGCAATCGGCCGTTTTTCGTGAAGCTCTGGAGGCGTGTGAGGCGGCCTTTCGGCCGTATCTTGACCACCCTCTCCACGACGTCCTCTACCACCCCAACCTGGCCCCACGCCTGCTGGACAGCATGACCTACGCCCAGGCGGGCCTCTTTGCCCTGGAATATGGGCTGACCCAGGTGTGGCAAAGCTGGGGCGTGCGGCCCACGGCCGTTATGGGGCACAGCCTGGGTGAATATGTGGCCGCCTGTGTCGCCGGCGTCTTTAGCCTGGATGACGGGGCCAAACTGGTGGCTGCTCGCAGCCGGCTGATGGATGGGGTGCAAGAAGCAGGACAGATGGCCGTCATCTTTGCCGGGGAAGAAGTGGTGGCCCAGGCGGTAGAGCCGTTTGCGGCTGAGGTGGCTATCGCTGTCATCAACGGCGCGTCGAACGTGGTGATTTCGGGGCGACAAACGGCCGTAGAAACGATCATGGCGCAGCTCAAAAAAGAGCGAATCCGGTCCCGCCGTCTGGATGTGGCCCAGGCGGCCCATTCCCCTCTGCTGGATGGGATGCTGCCAGAGTTTGAGGCCATTGCCGCTACCGTCCAGTATCAAGATCCCGGCCTGGACCTGGCTTCTACCGTTACCGGGCAGATGGTCGCGCCGGGTGAAGTGACCAACGCCGTCTACTGGCGCCGCCATCTGCGCCAGCCCGTTCGTTTTGCCGACGCCATGCAAACGCTGCATGGGGCCGGCTATACCCATTTTGTAGAAATCGGGCCGCATCCCACGCTGCTGGGGATGGGCAAACGTTGTCTGCCGGCCGAGAGTGGCTATTGGCTGCCCTCACTGGAAAAAGAGAAAGATGATTGGCAAATATTGGCCACCAGCGCAGCGGAATTGGGTGTATTTTTTTGACGATAGACCATAGACGACCGACGATACATCGTCCATGGGCCATGGTCTATCGTCTATGGTCCGTGGTCCAATTACCACATCCCAAAACGTACTTCCCAGCCATGCCGCAAGATGGTATTCATGACCGGGTTCTTGATTTCCTGGGGTGAGAATTGATAATCATAAATTTTACCCAGCTCAAAATTTTCTTTGAGACCATACGCTTTGCCTATTTCATAGCCTAATTCAACGCCGCGAAAGCCTGACCAGCCTAGCTCGACCCCGGACGGTCCGGCCCGCCAGGAGACAGAGCGGGTAATATCGATCAGCGTGGCCGTCTTCTTTTTGTCATTCAGCTTGACATGACATTCATAGACACTTTTCAGACCTGCTTTAGCCAGGATTTCCCACCATTTGGCGTCTACGTAGCGCCAGGTGAAAACAATGGTGTCGCCCCGCTCTTCGGCCGTAACGGGCACGTCAAACTGATTGATATTCAGGAGTACCTGGCGCAGTTCGCTTTTGCTTACCGGCATCCCTTCGCCGGGAAAGCGAAAGGAGCGGCGAATGGCTATGTTGAGAAAGGGCACAAAGCTGACAAAAATAAGAACCACCATCAGCAGCAGGAGGGCCACAAAGCAGCCTCCGTTTTCACCATCGGCGGCCAGGGCAACCGGTAGTAGCAGCAAGGCCCAGATACCCATGAAAAGCAAGATGTAGACGAATACAGTCAGAAATTTAGATAACATAGTGATATTATCGACTATATGATCAAAAGAAACCAGCAGTACAAAAGTAAGAAGGTA
>JAWOIM010000753.1:0-4318 GCA_046484685.1 Chloroflexota bacterium
AACAAGGGCAACCACAAGGGTTGCCCCTACCTCGATTATTTAGTCAGTTAGGGGGGAGATTTTATAGCAGCATTGTTACAGCCAGGTTAACAACTGCCGCAGATTGGTAATACGAATCACGTTGGCGGGCAACGGCCGTTTCTCTTGGCCAGCTTCATTCTCCCGATCCAACCAGAAGCCGCGCTGCATACCACCCCGCAAAACGGCCCCAATCGCATCCACCTCTAAATTGTCCCCTACAAAAACGGTACGTTCCGGGGCAACAGACAAACGATTCAATGCTTCATGAAAAATGCGCGGCGAAGGTTTATCCACGCCCAATTCCTGGCTGATGACAATGCACTCGGCAGAGATATAATCCCCCACCATCTCCTCTATCACCGGCCGTACCGAACGTGAATGGTTCGAGACAATACCTAAGGCGACTCCCTGGGCCTGTAAGGCAGCCAGTGTGGGCAGCGTGTCATCATAAAGCGAGGTCGGCAGCAGACCGTATCCACTATACAGCCGTTCCACCAGGGCTGCATCGACCAGGGTTACGCCCAAATTCCGCAGCAGGTGGCCATAATAAGCCATGATATCCTGCCGCTTCTGAGGCGGGGATCCCAAAAAGGGCAGCTTTTGCTGGGCTACATCGCGCTGATACCGGTCCATAGAGGCGGCTACCTGATCAGGGGTAAAGTGCAGCCCTTCGCTTTGAAACAAAATGGCCAGCCGCTCGTGGCCAGGTACATCCCCTGCTACCTGGGCCAAGGTGCGATCCCAATCAAACCAGACGGCCTCAATGATTTGCTCCCTCATCGACTGTCCAACCCCATTCTTATGATTTTGGCTACTATATACGCTATCATAGGCTTGTATCTTTTCCGGCAGGACCATTTGTACCTCCATTACATTACGCCACCATACAAAGCACATGGTATATCAGTACTATACCGGGCATGTCACTGTTGTGCCGTGAAAGATGCGAATAAAAATGGGGAATCGTAATGTGTCATGGCTCACCCCACGACACATTACGATTCCGATTCTGGGGTTGGAGTAGACGTTTCAAGAGGAATAATATCGAGTGTAGGTGTCATAGTTGGTTCCAGGGTCGGCGGAATGATAACGGCCGTTGTCGGCGTTGCACTGGGCGTTAGCGTGGGCGTCAGAGTCATGGTAGGTGTGGGCGTCGTCGTTGGCGTTTCGGTCGGTGTCGCTGTTTCAGTAGCCGTGGGGGTTGGTGTCGGCGTTGGCTCCAGCAAAATGACCGTCACGCGAGCTTCCTGCAGGATCGGATCATCGTCCGGTGTATAGGGATTGTTGGGGCCAATGATGACCACCCGCAGCGTCAGCGGTCCATAGGCATCGTTGGTCGATAAATCCCACTGAGCCAGCAGGCCATCTTCCACCTGATTGGGCTGTCGTTCGCGCACGCCCCCCCAGCCGCCGGGGTCGGCACTGATACCCCATTCTACCACATAGCCGGCAAAATTCGGGCCTCTGGCCGTGCCGCGTATCTCCACGATACCTGAAACCTCGTCCCCCTGCTGGGGCTGACTGATGGCTACTTCGGGCCGGGGTGTGTTGGCATCACAGGCTTGTTCGGGCGGAAGCTGTAAGGGCAGGCCAATATTGTTGCGCTCGGCCCAGGCCTGACCGCCGGCCGTATTCTGCACCCACTCAGCGGCGATACGCCGTTCTCGTTCCTGGACATTGTCACGGCCGCTGACCAACAAATTAACAAAGTTGGCCTCATAAACGGCTTCGTTACAATGTTCGTTGGCCCGTAGATTGGTCCACAAGTCTACGGCTGCACGCACCAGAAAGTGATCTTCGTGGGGCAAAGGCTGCTGGTCGCCGGCAAAGCGCTCCACACGCCGGCGGTCGGGGCAGTTAGGACCGGAGCGCGCGCCGGAATCGAGGCAGATTTCGGCATCAACCACACCGGGTGGGCGTACAAAATCGGTCGCCGTTTGCCCGCCCAAATATTGGCTCATAAAACGGTTCCAAATGGGGGAGGCGACGCGATAACCCGACTGCCCTTCGCCAATAGGCTGGTTGTTGGTGTTGCCAATCCAAACGGCCGTTACAATCTGTGGCGTATAGCCAATCGTCCAGCCGTCACGTACGTCAAAGCGGCTTGAACCCGATGTGCCCGTTTTGGCGGCTACGCGATGGCCGGGAATGGTCAGATTGTTGGTAGCGCCAAAGGCGGCCACGCGCGCGTTGTTGTCCGATAAAATGTCGCTCAATAAATAAGCATGTTCGATGCGAGCTGCCTGGCGGGGAGCGGTCGTTTCCCGTTCATAGCGAATGTTGCCTACATTATCCTCAATACGGCTAATGGTGAACGGTTCCTGGTAGCGACCCTGGTTGGCCAGCGTAGCAAAAGAGGCGGCCATTTCCAAGGGGCTGATTTCGCCGCCGCCCAGCGAGAGAGCCAGTCCAAACTGGCGCGGCTGGCCCAACTCCTGGCAGCCCTCATCTTGCAGGCTGCTCATGCCCACCTGCTGTGCCCTGGCAATAAAGTTACAGACCCCCACATATTCCAACGCCTTAACGGCGGGAATATTGTAAGAGTTGGCCAGCGCATACCGCATCGGTATAGGACCGCGGAAGCGGTCATCAAAGTTTTTTGGCTCGTAGGGAGGATTGGCCCCGTCGGGGAAAGCGGTAGGTACATCCCAGATAAGCGTGGCCGGCGTCCAGCCCTGCTCCAGCGCCGTCAGGTAGACAATGGGTTTAATTGAAGAACCGGGCTGGCGCGGGGCCAGAGCCATGTTGACCTGGCCGCTGATGGCCTCGTTGTTGAAATCGACACTGCCCACCAGAGCCAAAATTTCGGCCGTTTGGGGATGGATAGAAATAAGGGCGGCGTTGTTGGCCCCCGCGCTGGTGATTAAATTACGCTGTTCGGCAATAGCCTGTTCGGCCAGCCGTTGGGCCGCGGGATCCAGCGTGGTATAAATGCGCAGTCCACCGCGATAGATCGACTGCGCCCCCAACAGCGCCTCGGCCTGCTGTAAGACGGTAAAGGTGAAGTGGGGGTGACGAATGGTGACGGGTGCTTTGCGCATTTCGTAGACAAAGAGGCTGGCTTCATTTTGCGCAGCGCGGGCCTCTGCCAAAGTAACGTAATTGTCAGACACCATCAGGTTTAAGACTTCGGTCTGGCGGCCCAGCGCCTTGTCGGGTGCGGTGTAGGGGTCCCACAAAGCCGGGGCCTGGGGCAGCCCGGCCAGTAGAGAGGCTTCGGCCAGGTTCAGGTCACGGGCCGGCTTGTTAAAATAAGTTTGGGAAGCGGCTTCGATGCCGTAGGCCAGGTTGCCGTAATAGATTTCATTGAGGTACAGCTCCAGAATTTCTTCTTTGCTGTATAAACGGCCGATTTCCGCCGCCAGAATAATTTCACGCACTTTACGGTTAAAAGTCCGCTGCGTGCGCTCATCTTCCTCCAGCAGCACAGCCCGTACCAACTGCTGGGTAATGGTGCTGGCTCCGGAGACAAATTCCCGTTCCTGGGCCGCCTGGATAATGGCCCGGCCGATGCCAATCAGGTCAAAGCCGGGATTTTCATAGAAGCGAGAATCTTCGGTGGCAATGGTGGCATTTTGCAGATCGAGGGCAATGTTGTCCAGGGTGACGTAGGTTCGATTGCCCATATCGGGATCGGCCAACGAATAGAGAAGCTGACCTTCCCGATCATAAATGCGGGCCGTCTCGAAGGTACTGGCACGGGCACGCAGTTCGTTAGGGGAAGGCAAGTCGCGGGCGACAAGGCTGTAGCCCAGGGCGGCCCCGGCTACACTCAAGGCAAACCCAATAATCCCCAGCAAGAAGGTGATAACCAGAAAGCGGCTCGTACAGCCGCGCCAGTCGCGCCGGGATTCGGGCTTGGGCGTCGGTTGGGGATGGCCCGTCACCTTAGCCGGCGGTGACTGCTGGATCGGCGCGGGTCGGGCACGCTCTGGTTGGGGCTGCGGTGCAGGGGCCTGACGCTGGGGCACACGCATCTGGGGAGCTGGCTCCTGCTCACGTAGGGGCGTCTGACTAGGGGGCGGCAACGGGTCACGTCGGGTTGGCTGCGGTGGCGGCCGTTTCGTTTCTTCTCTGGCGGGCGGCTTGTGGCGGTAGAGTTGGGTAGGCGCTTCGTGTCTGGGGGTAGGTGGATCGTAGGTCCGCGGATCATGAGGCTGGGTATCGCCCGGAAAAGCCACGCCGGGCCGGATTTGGGTAGCGTCGACGTCTTCGACCAACGGCCGTTCGTCCGGTGGTGTTAGCGGTGGCGGGGGCGGCGCGGGCCGGCGTTCGGTGGGTGGCTGGGGCAGCGGCA
>JAWOIM010000159.1:0-5195 GCA_046484685.1 Chloroflexota bacterium
GAGCGATAAAGTCGGCCAGGCTGAAATTGGGACGACCCGGCGGCCGTTCCATCTGCTGCCGCAAACAGTGAATAGTGGTCAGGGAAGCGCCATCTCCGTCATAAACCAGGATGTCATCCCCCACTGCCTGGGCCGGGAAGATGCCGATGACGCCGTTGGCCGTCAGCCACTGCTCCCGCACAATGCAGGTGAGCATGGCCTGGGCATCGTGGTAGAGGCTGCTGGCCGTCTGGCCTACCAGCGGGTCATCCAAGATCTGGGGGTATTTGCCCGCCAGCTCCCAGGTGTGGAAGAAGGGGGTCCAGTCAATATAGTGAGCCAGTTCGGCCAGATCGTACTTCTCAAAAACATGGAGGCCCGGCTTGTGGGGCACAGGCGGCGTGTAGCCGGCCCAATCCGGCCGGAATTTGTTGGCGCGGGCCTGTTCAATAGGGGCCAACTGGCTGCGGGCGCGGCGGCCGGCGTGCTGCTGGCGCAGCGCCTCATATTCGTTCCGAATCTCCTGGGCATAGGCGGGGGCCTGGTTGTCGCTGAGCAGGGTGGAGGCCACGCCCACCGCCCGCGAGGCATCGAGCACATGGATAACGGGGCCGCGATTATAGTTGGGTTCGATTTTTACGGCCGTATGTACCTTCGACGTGGTGGCTCCGCCAATCAGCAGGGGCAGGTCAAACCCCTGCCGCTCCATTTCGGCGGCCACGTGGCGCATCTCTTCCAGGGAGGGGGTAATCAGCCCGCTAAGGCCGATGATGTCTACCTGCTGCTCCCGGGCCGTCTGCAGAATTTTTTCGGCCGGGACCATCACGCCCAGGTCAATGACCTCGTAGCCGTTGCACTGCAAAACGACGCCCACGATATTTTTGCCGATGTCGTGCACGTCCCCTTTGACGGTGGCCATGAGAATACGGCCGTTGCTCTCATCCTGGCGTCCGGTGCGCCGCTTCTCTTCTTCCAGGTAGGGGATAAGGTAGGCCACGGCCTGTTTCATGACGCGGGCGCTTTTGACCACCTGGGGCAGGAACATTTTGCCCGCGCCAAAGAGGTCGCCTACGATGTTCATGCCGTCCATGAGGGGGCCTTCGATAACGTGTAACGGCCGTTCCGCCTGCTGCCGCGCCTCTTCCGTATCCTCAATAATATAGTCGGTAATGCCCTTGACCAGGGCGTGGGCCAGCCGTTCGGTCACCGGGGCCTCGCGCCAGGCCAGATCCTTCTCCTGGTTGATCCCTTTGGATCCCTTGACCGTCTCGGCTAATTCCACCAGCCGCTCGGTGGCGTCCGGCCGGCGGTTAAAGAGGACGTCTTCTACCCGTTCTAACAAGTCCGGCTCAATCTCCTGGTAAACCTCCAACTGGCCGGCGTTGACAATGCCCATATCCATGCCGGCCTGAATGGCCTGGTAGAGAAAAGCGGCATGGATGGCCTCGCGCACCCGGTCGTTGCCGCGGAAGGAGAAGGAAATGTTGCTGACGCCGCCGCTGACCAGGGCGTAGGGCAGATTTTGTTTAATCCAGCGCGTGGCCTCGATGAAGGCCAGCCCATACTCATTATGTTCCTCAATGCCGGTGGCGATGGCGAAGATGTTGGGGTCAAAAATAATATCTTCGGGTGGAAACCCTGCCTTTTCGGTCAGCAGCGTGTAGGCGCGTTGGCAAATTTCCGTTTTGCGCTCAAAGCTGTCAGCCTGCCCCTGCTCGTCAAAAGCCATGACGATAACGGCCGCACCGTACCAGCGTGCCAGCCGCGCCTGGCGCAGAAATTCCGCTTCCCCCTCCTTCATGCTGATCGAGTTGACCACCGCCTTGCCCTGTACACATTTCAGCCCGGCCTCGATCACCTCCCATTTGGAGGAGTCGATGACGACCGGCACGCGGGCAATGTCCGGTTCAGAAGCGATCAGGTTCAAAAAGCGGGGCATAGCTGTCAGGGCGTCGAGCATGCCTTCATCCATGTTGACATCAATCATCTGCGCCCCGTTTTCTACCTGCTGCCGGGCCACGCTGAGCGCTTCTTCGTAGTCGCCGTTGAGAATCAGGCGGGCAAAGCGGCGCGAGCCGGTGACGTTGGTCCGTTCGCCAATGTTGATGAAGTTGAGTTCGGGCGTGACGGTAAAGGGTTCCAGCCCGCTGAGGCGCAGGCGTGGCTCTATTTGGGGCAAGGGGCGGGGGGATAGATCGGCTACGGCCGTTTTGAAGGCGCGAATGTGGGCCGGTGTGGTGCCACAGCAGCCGCCGACCAGATTAACATACCCCCGTTGGGCGAAATCACGCAGGGTGGTGGCCATCTGCTCCGGCGTGTCGTCATATTCGCCGAACTGGTTGGGCAGGCCGGCGTTAGGGTAGATGCTGACGTAGGCATCGGCAATGGTGGAAAGGGTGTTGAGATACGGCCGTAAATCCTCGGCTCCCAGGGCACAATTCAGCCCCACAATCAGCGGCTCGGCGTGGCGCACGGCGTGCCAAAACGCTTCCGTCGTCTGGCCGGACAGAGTCCGGCCGCTGGCGTCGGTAATCGTGCCCGAAATCATGATGGGCACGGCCTGGCCCCGCTCGGCAAACAACTGCTTGAGGCCAAAAATAGCCGCTTTGGCGTTCAGCGTATCGAAAATGGTTTCGATCAGCAGGAGATCAACGCCACCGTCGAGCAGTCCTCGCGCCGCTTCCTGGTAAGCCGCCGCCAACTCGTCAAAGGTCACATTGCGGTAGCCCGGATCATTCACATCTGGCGAAATAGAAGCGGTGCGGTTGGTTGGTCCCAGGGCACCGGCGACGAAATGGGGAGTGGGGGTTGGGGAGTGGGGGTTAGGGATTGGGGAGTGGGGAGTAGGGGGGCTGAATAGTTCGATGGCTTCGCGGGCCAGTTTGGCAGCGGCAAAATTCAGCTCATAGGCCAACTCTTCCATGTGGTAATCGGCCTGGGAGATGGCGGTGGCGTTGAAGGTGTTGGTGCTGATAATGTCGGCCCCGGCTTCCAGGTAGGCGGTGTGGATCGCCTTGATTATCTCCGGCTGGGTGAGGCTGAGCAGGTCGTTGTTGCCTTTCAAATCATGGGGCCACTCGGCGAAACGCTCTCCCCGGTAGCCCATTTCGTCTAGTTGGTAGGTTTGCAGCAGCGACCCCATGGCCCCGTCCAGGACGAGGATGCGCTGTTGGAGTTGTTGTTGGAGCTGGTTTGTCTGGTTCATAGATTTCCTTAACGTGATGCGTGATACGTGATACGTGATGGTTTGTAATTCACGCCTCACGTTTTACGTTTCACGCATAAAAAAAGCCTCTCTACACAATGAGAGAGGCTTGGCATATCGCTGTCGTCTCTCATCTGCCAGGCTGCTGTTGCTGCCTGCCGGAATTGGCACCATTTCTAAATCAGTGAATAATGAGAAGTTAAAAGTTAGAAGTTTTTTTTACTACTTGCTTTTCACTTCTTACTTTCCACTAATCACTAAACTAGCGGTTGCCGAGGCTTCATCGGGCCGGTCCCTCTGCCTCTCTTGATGAGTTGTTGTTAGGTGAAAGTTTATAGGGTTGGGGAGTGGCTGTCAAGTGGGTTAATATAGTATTGCAACCCCTGACCCCATCTTCCGTAGAGTACCCTATAACCCAACGGAGAGTTTACCATGACTAACGACGACGATTTCGAAATCAAAATTCTAAATGAGGATCCCCACCCTTCCCCTAAGCCCCAACCCCCATCCCCCAAACCCCAAAACCCCATTTCCCAAAAAGTAGCTGAGGCGGCCCGCCGTGCCTGGGAAAGTGACCAACGCAAACAACTCACCAAGCGGGCCAAAGCTGAAGCGGATAAAGTGGTGGCGAAAGGCAACCAGGTCGTTCAGGAAAAAGTAGTGGAAGCCGCCCGGCAGCAGACCCGCGCCCGGCTGGACGCCACCCAGGAAAAACTGCGCCAGACCGACTGGAAAGTGGTAGCACAAACAGGTGCCGCCGGTGGCCTACACTGGTTGAGCCGGCAGGTGAATCGGCTGGCCAACCGATTCACCCCGGCAGAGAAGGAGCCACCGCCTGCTGACTCCGCTCATGAAGATACTCCCTAAACAATCGTATACCTCATTCTTTTAACTCTCCGCGATCTCTGTGCACGCTCTGGTTTACCCTATTCCTGACCAGTACAAACTTTTACAATTTGTTTGAAAACTTGTATAGTTTAAAGGGGAGAGTGTACATGATTCGCGAAATAGAGAATACCTGGATCCCCCTCAGTGACGGCACCCGCCTGGCGGCCCGCATCTGGCTGCCGGACACGGCCGAAAATGACCCCGTGCCCGCTCTGTTAGAATATCTGCCCTACCGCAAGAATGATGGAACAGCCGTGCGTGACGCCCTACGCCACCCTTACCTGGCCGCTCATGGTTACGCCTGCGTCCGCGTCGATATGCGCGGCAGCGGTGACGCCGGCGGTATCCTTTACGACGAATATCTACCCCAGGAGCAGGATGACGCCCTGGAGGTGCTGGCCTGGATTGCCGCCCAGCCCTGGTGCGACGGCAATATCGGCATGTTTGGCATTTCTTGGGGTGGCTTCAACGCCTTACAGGTGGCCGCCCGCCGCCCGCCCCAGCTTAAAGCCATCATCACCATCTGTTCCACCGACGACCGCTACGCCGATGACGTGCATTACATGGGCGGCTGCGTGCTTGGCTCCCAGATGCTCTCCTGGGCCTCGATTATGTTTGCCTACAACGCTCGCCCACCCGACCCTCGCTTTGTGGGCAGCCAATGGCGCGACATATGGTTGGAGCGCATGGAAAAGTCACCCCCTTTTGTTGAAGCCTGGCTCAGCCACCAGCGGCGCGACGCCTTCTGGCAGCATGGCTCCGTTTGTGAAGATTTTGGGGCTATCGACATACCCGTTTATGCCGTCGGCGGCTGGGCCGATGCCTATACCAACGCCATTCCCCGCCTGCTGGCCGGGCTGTCGGGGCCGCGCAAAGGGTTAATCGGCCCCTGGGCACACGCCTACCCCGACCAGGGCGTACCGGGGCCGGCCATCGGCTTTAACCAGGAGTCGCTGCGTTGGTGGGATTATTGGCTAAAAGGAATTGATACCGGCATTATGGCGGAGCCAATGCTGCGGGCCTGGATTTTGGAAAGCCGGCCACCGGCTGCCACTTACCAGTCACGCCCCGGCCGTTGGGTGGCGGAAACAGGCTGGCCGCCTACCAGTCGCCGGCCCCAAAT
>JAWOIM010000228.1:0-6401 GCA_046484685.1 Chloroflexota bacterium
TGATGCCCTGAGGGCGGGTCATCCCGCCGACTGCTCCTGGCGCTGGGCGGCGCGCCTTCGCAGATAGAGCGCCACCACCGGGATCAAGGCGGTAACGATCATGACGCCGGCCGTTTTTACCAACAAATTGCCGCCGTTGAAGACCGCAACCGCGTTTGCGGATTTGCTCCTATCTATCTGATGCTGCGCTACCTCCAATCCGTTAGCGGCGGCCGGCCGGTTGCCTACGACCAATGCCCCGCCGACCCCGACAACCATTCTCTCGTCTCTATCTGCGGCCTCCTATTAGATTAGGCGCTTACGCGCCCACATCGACAAAAAGTTGTCGATAAGCAGAAAATAATGAATCGTGAATAATGAATAATGAATGGTGAAGTTGGCGTATCATCCTATTTGGGTTTGATTTTTGCGAGATGTTTTGATGCTGGCGTTGATGATACGGCAAAGCTCATCACATTCCTGATACAAACTGGACATTTTTTCTTGTTTGACCAGCTTGCTTTTGATGAGGATTTTTAACCAAACACGAGACTCATTTAGCTCTTTGAAGCAAACTTTGAGCTTATGTTGAAAATCTTTCGGGCTTTCGGCACCGCGTGCTTCGGCATAGAGTGCGGCGGGAGCAGTGCCACTACGCAGCAATTGTCCAGCAATATGATTGGCAGAGCGTTTATTAGGCATATTGTCGCTCAAATGCACAATTCTCACTGCAAAATCAACCAATCTGTTTTCAATATCATCCCCTTTTGCCATTGTTGTTCTCTCCTGAATTCATTTGTTTCAATGCACCTTACACTTCTGTCCACTGAGCTACTTCACAATTCATCATTCATTATTAATTATTCATTATTCTTTTGCCAGCGCAGTCTGGCAAAAGATTTAGTAACTAGTTCCCAGAATTTATGAGTTTGCAGGTTCGTAGTAACGGCTTTAGCCGATTGGCCCGCTGAGAGTACACAGGCTTAGTAGTTACCGTTGTTGTAATTGATCAACAATTCGACTTGACATATTGCCAGTTTTGTTGTATTGTTTCAACATTGAAATTGTTGTAATATCCCGCACCCAGTAGGGGTGTAAAGGTCAATGAGCAAAGAAGATCTACTGGAAAATTACGCAGGCGTGGCTGAAGTCAGTAAACGTCTGAATATCCATCCTGAATCAGTCCGCCGCCTTATCCGGCAGGGGAAGTTACCGGCTATTAAGTTTGGTAACAAATGGCTCGTGGAAAAATCAACGCTGGAGCAGTATGCCAGCCGCTACGACCCCCGTCCCGGCAACAAAGCAACATTATTGTAGGAAGAGGAAGCATTGGAGATAAAGATCGGGGCGACCGGTCGCCTCGACGCCCCGATCTCTCCAATCTTCTTTAATTGTTTAGCAAAGAGGGTAACCCTATGCAAAGAGCACCGGAAATGGAAAGTGTGGCCCGCATTCGTGTGGTAGGTGTGGGCGGTGGTGGCAGCAACGCCGTCAACCGCATGATCGAAGCCCATGTAAATGGGGTCGATTTTATTGCCATTAACACCGATAACCAGGCTTTGCTGCTGTCTGATGCCCCTACGCGGGTGCGGATAGGTGAAAAGCTGACGCGAGGTCTGGGCGCCGGTGGCCACCCCGAGCAGGGTGAAAATGCGGCCAACGAGTCGATAGAAGAGCTGCACGAGGTGCTGAAAGGCTCTGATATGGTCTTTGTCACGGCCGGTATGGGCGGTGGGACCGGCACGGGCGCGGCTGCGGTTGTGGCCAAGGTAGCCCATGAACAAGGGGCGCTGACGATTGGAGTGGTAACACGGCCGTTTACATTTGAAGGCAGCCAGCGGGCCAAAGCAGCCGAACAGGGCATTGAACGCCTCAAAGAGCATGTAGATACCCTCATTGTGATTCCCAACGACCGGCTGTTGGAGCTAACCGACCGCCGTGTTTCTCTGGCCGACTCCTTTAAGATGGCCGATGACGTGCTGCGCCAGGGTATTCAGGGCATTAGCGAACTGATTACTGTGCCCGGCTTGATCAACCTCGATTTTGCCGACGTCAAGACAATTATGTCTGAGGGCGGCTCGGCTCTGATGGCCGTAGGTCACGGTCAGGGAGATGATAAAGCCCGCGACGCGGCTGAACAGGCCATCAACTCCCGCATGCTGGATGTGACTATTGATGGGGCACAGGGTATTCTGTTTAACGTAACGGGCGGACCGTCCCTGAGCCTGTTTGACGTCAACGAAGCGGCCTCGATTATTCGCCAGACGGCCCATCCGGATGCCAACATGATTTTTGGAGCGGTCATTGATGAGTCAATGGGCGACGAAATACGTATTACGGTGATTGCCACCGGTTTTGAGCGCAGCCTCAGCCGCCGCACCATGCTGCAGCCGGGCTATTCTACCTCTGCTCCCAGCCGGGGCGCCCTCAGCCGCAGCAGTGCCGGCCCCACAGCCCAGGAGCTGCCGCTGCCCGAACAGCCGCCCAAGCGAGAGCAGGATCGGGAGCCAGAAATGGCACAGCCCAAGTTTTCGCCCAGCAATTTAGATATCCCCGCCTTTTTACGACGGCGATAGGTTTTATGGTGCCGCCAACACACTTAACGGTTACCTGGTAGCTATAGTCTACCTGTATCCCCTCTGCAAAAACGGCCTACTGTCATGACAGTAGGCCGTTTTGCGTTATACTGACGGGTGCATAACGTGGCATAGCCACGACCAAAAACATGTCACCACAGAGGGCACAGAGGCTTGTCACTTCACTGTGTTCAGCGCAGGCTCTGAGCAACGCCGAAGGAACACCGAGTTTTTTCTCTTTTGCTCTGTGCCCTCCGTGTTCTCTGTGGTGCAACAATTAACGCGGATAGTGCAAATTTTGCAGAGTAACGCCGTAATGCGTATTTAGTCCCTGCTTGCGAGGAAACCATGAGCGACCGGAAACTCAAACAACATGCCATGACCTATACGCTGGATATTGCCCGGCAGGCGGCAAAAGATGTGACCCATTTTCTGCACACCTTTTTTGTGCCGCCGCTGTGGCCGCGCACGGTGGCCGTCCATAATGTGGAGGAGGATCGGGCCTACCAGGCCTATGACGTGGATTTGTTATGGACGCTATTAGGGAAAAACGGCCGTTTACGCACCATTCCTCTTGAAATTAAAGGAGATCGTTACCATAAAACGGGCAACTTCTTTTTTGAAACGATGAGCAATGAGGGCAAGGGGACAACCGGCTGCTTTTTGTACACCAAAGCGGTCTGGCTCTTTTACTATTTTGTAGGCAACGGCCGTCTTTACTGCCTGCCGGTGGATCGGGTGCGCCCCTGGTTTTGGCACCAAATGGATCACTTTGCCGAACGGCGCACCAGCACGCCGGTGGGGGATGACCAGTATGTCACCGTTGGCCGGCTGGTTCCCATCACTCAACTGCTGGCAGACCTGCCGGGCATATACCAGTTCCAAAAAACGGCCGCTGGGTGGGCGTTGGTACGACAGGAAACATAATTTTTAGGCTTCGCGCAGGGCCAACAGACGGGGATGCGCCGCATAATGCCCATGATAATCCGGCGGCAGCAGGGCGGCAATGCGGCACATAATCTCAGTCGTCTGCGCCTCCAGGTAGGCATCCCGATCCTTGCGATCCAGCGGCGGTAGTGCAAACGGCTCACCCACCCGGATGGTGACATCCAGCCGCTGTAAGCGGCGCAGCCGGCTTTTGACCACCGTGTCTTCTGTGCCGGTCAGGGCGATGGGGACAATGGGCACACCCGCTTTGGCCGCCAGAAAAGCGGCCCCTTGTTTACCGGGCAGCAGCTTGCCTGACCGGCTGCGCGTCCCTTCCGGGGCAATAGCCAGAATACCGCCCCCCTTCAACCGTTTATGGACCTCGCGCAGGGCGTGGAAATCTGTGTCAAACCGGTTGAGCCAGATGCCGTCTACCTGGCGCACGGCCCAGCGCCAAAAAGCATATTTTTGATACTTTTCGGCCACAAACATAATCACATCATCCCGCTCGGCCAGAACAATGGCCAGCATAGCGTCTAAACGGCCGATATGATTGGACACCACCACACAGCCACCCTCCTGGGGAATGCGCTCGATGCCCTCTATGTCAATTTTGGCCAGGGTATGGGCGGCAACCTTACCGATTCCAATTAATAACTTTATAGCAAACATGGGCTGATTATATCCAGGCTATCTGGCTGCCGCTATTCCCGCTGGCTCACCAGCAGCGTCGTAATACGGCGCAGGCTTTCGCGCAGCAGATCGGGCGTGCTTTCGGTGTCATCCATGGTAACAACGGTGTGGCGATTGTCTCCCTCAATAAGGGTCACTTCATAGGTAAAGCGGTCACAGCAGGGGTCGGCCGGCATATAGTCGGGCGCCAGATTGAAAAAGCCGCCGTTAAGCATATCTTGATGTAAACTCGTTACCTCGGCCGCCGCTACTTGCTGCACCTGGTTGTCACGATGGTTAACAATACGGCCGTCGCCATACAGCCACCATTCATCCTCCTGCCCGGCAAACCCTCCTGAGCGACGCAGGATAAGCAGCGGCGTCCCTTCAATTTGTAGGTCGAGCGTCGGCACTTCTGCCGCCGGAGCCGCCTCTTGCAGCGGTGCCGACAGCGGCGGAGCCGCTGTTTCTTCTGCCGCCCCGCAGCCGGCCAGCAGCAGAATAAACGCAGCGCCAATAAGCATGATACACAACATCTTTTTCATAACAATATCCCTGTCCTAAAGCGCCACCACTTGATTGCGGGCCGGCCCTACAGAAACATAAGAGATGGGGGTTTGTACCGTGTCAGCGACAAACTCAATATAATGACGGGCATTGACCGGCAAATCGGCCAGGGTACGAGCCTGGGTTACATCTTCCTGCCAGCCGGGCACTGTTTCATAGATGGGACGACAGCGGGCCAGGGCCTCAATATCGGGGGGTAAATAGGTTGTGGTCTGGCCATCCAGCTCGTACGCGACACAAACGGGGAGTTGGGGCAGGCCGCTAAGAATATCCAGCTTGGTCAGGACGATCTCGGTCAGGCCGTTGATACGCACGGCGTGGTGCAAAAGAACCAGGTCGAGCCAGCCCACGCGGCGCGGCCGGCCGGTCGTTGTGCCGTACTCATCCCAGGGATTTTCACCGGTACCCCGTAAACGAACGGCCGATTCTCCCGTCAGCTCACAGGGAAAAGGGCCGCTGCCTACCCGGCTGGTAAACACTTTAGCCACGCCAATCACCCGCTCTACATGGCGCGGTCCAATGCCCAGCCCCATCAGGGCACCGGCTGCCGTCGGGTAAGAGCTGGTAACAAAGGGATAAGTGCCGTGGTCCAGATCCAGCAGCGTACCCTGTGCCCCTTCAGCCAGAATCTGCTGCCCCTGGGCCAGGGCCTCGTGCAGCAGGATGGTTTCATCGACCAGGTGGGGGGCCAATTGCTGGGCATAAGCGGCAAAATCGGCAGCAACGGCCGTGGCGTCTAGCGCCTCTGCCCCGTAAATCGTTGTCAACGTCTGGTTATGGTGATCAATATGGGCCTGAATGGCATCGGCCAGTCCTTCCGGGTCAGACAGCAGCCCGGCTCGCAGACCGGTACGGCCGGCTTTATCGGTATAGGCCGGGCCAATGCCGCGCAGCGTGGTGCCAATGGCCTCGCTCCCCCGTGCCGCCTCTTTGGCCTTATCCAGGGCAATATGGGCCGGGGTAATCAGATGGGCCTTGCGACTCACCTTTAAATGGTCTGGCCCCACGTCAATGCCGCGCTCTGCCAGTCCGGCCATCTCTTGCAGCAGCACGGCCGGGTTGACGACCGTCCCCCCGCCAATCAGGCAGGTAACGCCCTTATGAATAATGCCGGAGGGAATCAGGTGGAGCTTAAACACCTCTTCACCAATTGTCACCGTATGACCGGCATTATCACCGCCACTGTAGCGACCCACAATATCCATTTGGGTCGCCAACAGGTCGGTAAAGCGTCCCTTGCCTTCATCGCCCCATTGGGCACCAATTAAAATGTCTACGGGCATGAATGAATAGTCTCCTTAGAAATTGACGATAGACGACGGACCATAGACGATGAATTTTCATTCATCCCTTCGGGTTTGCTCACGACAGGCCCTTCGTCTTTGCTCAGCACAGGCCCTTCCGCTTTGCTCAGGACAGGCCCTTCGGCGTTGCTCAGAGCTTGCGCCGAGCTTGTCGAGGTGACAGGCCCTGCGGCGTTGCTCAGGACAAGCTATGGCGTGCTGCGCCCAGGTTAAACTTCTGATAAATAGGGCATCGAAAGTTAACTTTACGCATTACGCATTACGCATTACGCATTACGGTTAGTAGCGCACATTAACCAATGTTCCCATTTGGGACCAGTTAAAAAGCCATTCTGCTTCTTCTGTTTTCATATTGACGCAGCCGTGGCTCATGGGC
>JAWOIM010000410.1:0-13635 GCA_046484685.1 Chloroflexota bacterium
CGCCGTCGCAGCTCATCAATAACCAGGTTGCTGGCAATGCGCCGCGCCCAAATACGAAAGGCCGCCGGCTCTTTACAGCGCTCATACTGCTGGTGGACCCGCAGAAGTGCCCGCTGTGCACAATCCTGGGCCAGGGCATCACCGTCAGGTTGGGCACGAGTCATGTAGGCCGCCACCCGATACAGGTAGCGCCATAACTCACGATAAGCACCTGCCTGTTCGTCTGCATCGCTGCTGCCGCAGGCCGCGTGCAGGGCCTGGCTGTCACGGGCCAGCGTAGGCGTCTCTAACTCAATCATACCATCTATTGTAAAGAGATCGGCGCTTCAGAGCAAAGCCAGAATCAAGCCTGGTCATGGTCTGAAGCGCCTATTCTTTTACAAACTGATGCCCGATACTACTTTATTGACTTATCATAAGGGGCAGGTAAAGCTGGTACGGTCCGACCGTTATTTGCAGCGTATCGCTCCCTTGATCCCCGTCGTTGTCTGTCACCATGATTGTTACCGTGTAAACGCCGGTGGCCGTATACGTGTGGGCACCGCTGACAGTTTGTGCCGTCTGATCCACCACACCGGCCGTTACCGTGCCATCGCCCCAATCAATCACGGCCGTATGCGTATCCAGCCAGCCGGGATCGCTGAAGGTGGCCAGAATAGCGGACACTGTTTCGCCGATACCAACATGCTGGTCGACAGCGGCCGTTACCGTTGGCGCTACGTTATGGACCGTGACCAGCAGCGTGTCGCTGGCCACCTGACTCTCGCTGTTCGTTACCGTCAGCGTCACCGTGTAGATTCCGTTATCGGCATAGGCATGGCTGGGAGTCAGACTGCCTTCGGCCGTACTGCCATCGCCAAAGTTCCATTCAATAAGATAAGGGTCACTACTACCGGTATCTGTAATAACACCGCTAAAAGCGATCTGACTACCTTCATTCCCTTCCCTATCCAGTCCGGCGTCTACGGCAAAAAGTTCTTCGGCCACCACAGTCACTTGCAAGGTATCGCTGACGACATGGCCGAAGGTGTCACTTACGGTCAGGGTCACGGTGTAAAGACCAATTTCCTGGTAGCCGTGGCTGGGGGTCAAGGTGCCGGACGCCCCATTACCGTCGCCAAAATTCCAGGCAAAGGTCAGGGGATCACCGTCGGGGTCGCTGGCGCTGCCGTTAAACTGGACAACCGTATTGACGACGGCCGTTTGGTCTGGTCCGGCGTCTACGATAGGCGGCTGATTTTCCCCGTCCATAAGAATCGTTAAGGTGGCCGTGGCGCTGTCGCTGGCTTCACTACTCTGGGCCAAAGCCGTTAAGGTGTACACGCCCGCACCACCTGCTTTGACGCGCACCGGCAAAACGGCCGCCGCCCGTGCCGGCAGGCTGATCTCATGGGCCGGCATCAGGCTGCTCAAGCCGGGCATGGTCAACCCAAGCTGGTAGGTGGTGGGCACGTTGCCTGTATTGGTAATCACCAGCAGGAAGCCGGCCGACAAGGTGTCCACAACTGTCTGGCTGGGGGGCAGCCAGGCCACCTCTACGCCCTCATAGCCGGTAAAGGTAATAGTCGCTTCCGCTTCGTTGGCGATACGTTGGTCGGCCTGGGAAACGGCCGTTACCCAGAACGGATAACTTTGCGGCAGCACCAGCGGCATTGGCCCGGCGCTCAGTTGCACCGTTTGCGACTGGCCGGGATTAAGCGTTACCGTATCGCTGCTAAACTCGGCCGTCAGCCCCACGATGCCCGCCGCTGCCAGATCATAGCTGTCGGCGACGGAGGCGGTATTGGTAATAGTCACCTGCCAAACAGCGCTGTCCAGCGGGTTCATGCTGGTCTGCTGCGGGCTGATAGAGAGTGTCACCCCCAGGGGCAATATCTCCACCGTACCGCTAATAGTCGTCTGGACGCCGGGCCGTGAGTGGGATACGGCCGTTGCGCTAATTTCATAGTCGCCCGGTACGGCTGCCAGGTCTGGCGTGACCAGCAGGCGCAGGTCGGCACTATTGAGGAGATAGGGCGGCAGAATCAGACTGTCCACCGGCGTTCCGTTAGCATCCAAGGTTGCGCTCCAACCGGCGGGCACGTCCAGCATCAGGTCGTAACCGTCAGGCGCATCGCCCAGGTTGGTCACGGTCAGACTAAATTCAGCCGGTGTGCCGGGGCCGCCCCCCTCACTTTCGGGGTCCAGAGCCAACCCCACGGCGTAATGGCCGGTAGCGATAAGCAGCGCATCGGCCGTACCGCTGCCGCTGCTGCTGTTGGCCATGACCGTAAACGGCTGCGGACCATGGGCCGTGCCGGTAATGGTGATGGGGATAGAAACGGTCGTATTCGCCCCCACGATTACGTCATCTGGTAATTCAACCTGGGCCAGGCCGGCAGTGGATAGTTGATAGGTGGCAGTTGACAGTTGATAGTTGGTTAGCGTCAAGGTGTAAGTCACGGCCGTGCCCGTGGGTGCGCTCCGCAGCGGCGGCTCAATGACTATCTCCAGCCCGTTGAACAAAGAGAGGGAGGCCGTGGCCATATCTTGCCCCTCGCTGCCGGTGCTGACGGTAACGGCAAACGGCCGTTCCGCCAGGTCGGCATTAGCGGGAGCATGGACTTCCAGTAATACCTCGACGCTGCTCTGTGCCGGTATGCTGACCGTCGTGGGGTAATCCAGCCAGCCAACCGGCAAACCCAGCACGTGCAAACTATACAGGTCGTCCGTTTGTCCGGGATTATGCAGCGTGAGGGTATAAACGGCCGTGCTGCCCACGCTGGCCATCTGTTCCTCCGGCATGATTTCAATGATGCGGGCGGCCGTGACGTAGAGCGGCGGCAGGCTGAGCCAGTTTTCGCCGCCGGAGAGCCGGTAGTAGACTTCCGTACCCAGACTAACGGCCCGGGTTTCGCCCGGCTGCATGTCGGGCAGAACTGTTTGCAGCGTATGGCTGCGGCTGTTGTCTGCGCCAATCAGGCTGTAGACCCAATGCAAGGTGTCGGCGGCAGGCGTGCCGGTGATGGCGTCTGGTGGCGGGGTAATGGTATTGGTGATGAGTTGAACGGCCGTTAGCGGCACATGATGATCCAGCTCAATCGTGTAGCCGGTATCCAGAGCAAAGTTCACCTTCTGGCCAATCGATTCCACAAACTCTTCAAACGAATCGGCCCGGATAACAAAGCCGCCCTGCCCCGGAATGAAGGGAGGCGCTTCGTAACCCGGTTCGGGGTACACTAGCTCATCGCGCAGGAAGGCAACGGCGGCCTCAGTGACCCCAATTGCTTCGGCGTTGATCTGATCTACACCGGCAGAAATGGCGTTATTGCGGGCGATATTGGTCGCCGACACATTGTTCGGTTCGCCGTCCGTGACCATGTTGATCACCTGGCGCAGGGCGTGGCTGGTGTGGGGGGAGTTCATCAGCAGGTCGGTACAGAGATCAACCGCGTCTTGCATCGGCGTGCCGCCGCTGATTTGGGAAATCTGCTCAATTTGCTGGGCCACCCATTCGGCCGCATCCTCATTGACAATGACCACCGGCGCGATTTCGGTGCGCGTCGAACCGGCGAATTGCACGATGCTGAACTCAATGGTCGCGTTGCGCGGCACGGCCGTATTGTCACGCATAGCCGCCGCCAGTCCGCCGACCATCAGTTGGAACTCGGCGGCGCTGATGCTGCCGGAGCCGTCCATGGCAATGCACAGTTGAGCGTCCACATTGACGGCGTAGGTCTGTAGCGTTTCGATGGCCGTCACGCTGTCATCCGTTTGGGAAACGGCCGTTATGGTGAACGAATCGCTGGCACCCAGGGGCATTCCGGGGGGCACGGCTGTGGTAATCTGAATGGGCCTGATTTCTGTGGGTGACAGGTGAACGGTGGAAATAACCTCGGTTGCCCACGCCGCTCCGCTGATGGTCAGGTCGTAGGTGTCGGGCTGAATGCCCTGGTTGTGCAAATTGATGGTCTGCACGGCCGTACCGCCCGACCTGCCGCCGGGGAAGGCAGTGACGGGGATAATGCCCACCTGGTAATGGGGTATGAAGGGAGCCGTTCCCGGCTGGTCAAAGCGGTCCAGCGTGACACGGCCGGTATTGTATTCCAGTTGCAGGACATGAGGGCCATCGCCCAGGCCACCAAAGGAGAAGGTGCGCGTCATAGCTGTGCTGTTGAACAGATCATATCTGCCAATCAGAACCCCATCCAGCGAGACATCTACCTGCCCCGCGCCATTATAGGCCAACGCTTGATAGCTCACCGAGTCACCGCTAAAGGGGAACCAGGCGTTAACATAGGTGGTGGTATTAGAACTGCGAGCGTAACGGCCGTCACTAGCCGCACCTTCATTGATGGCAGCCCAACCGGCGCTGTAATGGATGCGCTCGTCCCACTCTTCCACAACACCGTCGGGCATGGGCGTGCCATCCCACACGTCAATGTAATCCAAGTAGACACGGGTGTCGCCTGAGTCGGGGTGGCTGGTTCCTAAGACGGTGATCGTGAGCGTATGTGCCCCTTCGCCCAGACCGTCGTAGTAGCGGCTGAGCATCCCGTTGCCGGGGGTATAGAGGTCAACGACCTCCAACACATCGCCGTCAACGGCAATTTCCGCATGACCGGCCACGTTATTGGTCACCATACCCACACCAACCCAGCTTCCTGTAAAGTCAAAACTGATCGTATCTCCGGCCGCGCCAGAGCGGATGTATTGGGCGTCGCTGGCGCGAGCGCTGAAGCCGCTGTCCTCCCGGATCCAGCTTGTGGCGGTGCGGGTGTAGGGCGCACCGTTGTAAAGAATGGTCGGATGATCTTCTTCATAGCGCACAATGCCCGGCGGCAGGAAAGTGGGGTCTATGAAGGGCGCTTGACCGGGGCTGCTGAAGGCGTCTATAGTCGTGTTGCCCCGGTAGGTGCTGACTTGCAGCACGTGGGGGCCAGGGCCAAAGCCTTCGTAGCTGAAGGTGCGGGTGATTAGGGTGGGATTGTTGAGATTGATGGTGTCCAGGTAACGGCCGTCTACATGCAGCCGAGCCTTGCCCCCGGAAGCGTAGGGGATAGCCTGATAGCTGAAGCTGTCGCCCATGAAATGGAACCAGGCGTGGCCGTTGTTGCTGCGAATATAACGGCCGTCGCTGGCGTTGGCATCGTTCAAGTTTGTCCAACCACCTGCCAGGTAAACGCGCTCGTCGTTTTCCTCAAAACTGCCGTCAGGAACGGCCGTGCCGTCCCACACGTCAATGTAATCTAGCCGCACATACCGCTGGGTGTTAAACGCGCCCGTCTGGCCCAACACGGTGACGGTGATGGTGTGCGTTCCCGGCGTCAGGTCGTAGGTGAGCGTGAGCAGGTCGTCGTTACGGCCGTATGTGTCGACAACGCCCTGACTTTCGCCGTCGATGAAGATTTCGGCCAGGCCGGCGGTGTTACGGGTAATCAGGCCAACACTGACCCATTCCCCGTCAAAGGTCAGGCTAATGGTATCACCAGCCGTGTCGGACCACATGCCATAGCCGCCACTGCTCCAGCCGTAGGTAGCCATGTTCCAGCTTGGGGCCGTCTGCTCCCAGGGCAAACCATTATAGAGCAGGGCAGGATCGTCTTCTTCATAGCGCACAATGCCTTCACGCACGGGCGGCTCATAGAAGGGGGCTTCACCGGGAGTGACAAAGCGGTCGATCGTGGCCCGACCGCGATAATCGCGCAGTTCCAGAACGTGCGCCCCCGGCCCCAGGTTGTCAAAGGAAAAGGTACGGGTCATGGTGGTGGCGCTGTAGAGGTCGAAAATCCCTATCACCTCGCCGTCAATGGCTATCCTGGTCATGCCGGCCCCGTTGTAGGCCAGCGCCTGGAAGGTAACAGAATCGCCCACGAAGTTGAACCAGGCGTTGGTATGGGTGCTGGCGAACTGGCTGCGACTGTATTGACCACCGCTGGCTGCCCCTTCGTTCACCGTCACCCAGCCGGGGCTAAGGTAGACGCGCTCATCATTTTCTTCAAAGCTGCCGTCAGGAACGGCCGTGCCGTCCCACACATCAATATAATCCAGCCGCACCCAATCGGCCGACGAGAAGTCGTTGCGAATGCCCAGCACCGTCATCGAAATCGTATGGGTCCCCGGCGTCAGCTCATAATTGAGGGTCAACACATCATCATACCGGCTGTACGTATCTACAATACCCTGGCTTTCGCCGTCAATGAACACCTCCACCAGACCGGCATTGGACCGGGTGGTCAGGCCCAGACTGACCCACTCCCCGTCAAAGGTCAGGCTAACGGTATCGCCGGCCGTATTCGACCAGGTACCATAGCCGGCGCTGGCCCAGCTAAGCGTACCCATGTTCCAGCTTGTGGCCGTCTGAGTAAAGGGGACGCCGTTGTACAGCAGAGCGGGATCATCTTCTTCGTAGCGCGTAAAGCCTTCGGGCACGGGTGTGTGGTAGAAGGGGGCTTGGCCGGGGGTAACAAAGCGATCTACCGCAGCCCGACCGCGATAGCTGGTAATCTGAACCACATGCGCCCCCGAACCCAGGTTATCAAAGGAGAAAGTGCGGGTAACAGGCGTGCCGCTGTACAGGTCAAAAACCCCCTGCAGCTCATTGTCAATCAATATCTTGGTCAGGCCGGCCCCATTGTAGGCCAACGCCTGAAAGCTGACAGAATCGCCGGTAAAGTGGAACCAGGCGTTGGTGTGCGTACTGGCGAACTGGCTGCGAATATACTCGCCGCCGCTGGCGGTCGCTTCGCTCACCGTTACCCAGCCATTGCTCAGGTAAACGTGGGCGTCATTCTCTTCAAAGCTGCCGTCGGGCAAGGGTGTGCCGTCCCAGACGTCCACGTAATCAATTTCGACGCGGTGGTTGGAGGCAAACGGGTTGCGTGTGCCCAATACAGTGATGGAAATGGTGTGGGTGGCGCTAATCAGATCACCCATGTAAACGGCCGTTACATCGTTATAGCGGCTGTACGTATCCACAATCCCCTGGCTTTCGCCGTTCAGAAAGATTTCGGCGTGGCCATTGTTCATACCCGTGTTAAAACCAATGCCCACCCAGGTGCCGTTAAAGGTAAAGCTGGCGCTGTCCCCGGCCGTGAGCGAACGAGCCGTTTGTCCGCCGCTGGTCCAGGCCTGATTGATCGTAGACCAACTGCCGGTATAGGTGAGCGCGTCTTGTTCATAGCGAAGGAGAGAATCATGCGTTGTCAATAGTGAGGCAGTCGCTTCATTCAATGTCTGATTGTCAGGTATTATTGACTCGTCCGGACTGCCTGCCTCTTCATTGACCGGAGACAATTCTTCATCACTCACCGGACGGCCATAATCCAGTGACAATTCCTCATCTGTCAGCGACTCCTCCGGCTCATTCAATTCCTCAGCGACAAGTAACAATTGCTCATCATCCATGGTCACTGCTTCTTCGTCACTGTCCGTCGCCTCTGGATATTGGCTTAAATCACGCGGGCCGTTAGCCACTACAGCGGCCGGCGCGACGGCAAGCGTTGTCGTGGGTGGCCTCATGACGGTGGTGGTCACGGCCGTTGTCACCGTCACCGACCCTGGCGCCACCAATTGGGGCGATGCACTATGAGACAGATGCAGCCCCTGGCCCACAATCAGGTAGCCATGACCGCTGCCGCCGGGAATGGGCAACCCACCGTTGTCTACCAGAGTCAGGGTAATGGTGTAAATACCCTGACCCCAGCCGGAGGTTTCCACCTCACCCAAGGCATAAAGGCGCGGGCTGCCTGTAAGAATAGTCAGCGGTATCGCGTCGCTCCAGCGCACCAGTCCACCGGGAGAGAGAACGGCAGCTTCGGCCGTTACTTCCTGGCGCAGACCGGCCACGTTGGCAACTTCGGCGCGCAGGGTGGTGGTACTGACCCCCGTTTCCACAAAGGAGGGATCGGCGGCCACCTCAATCACCTGCACAAAGCGATCCACGACGTTGAGCGTAGCCTGGGCAGCGGCCGTTAGCGGCGGCAGGTCCTCTTCTAATTCTAGAACGGTGGCGCTGGCCTGAACGGTATGCAGTCCCAACTGAGTGGTAGAGACAGGCACGGCCGTTGTCAGCGTCGTCCCCGGCAGCAGCGTTTGGGCAAAGGTCAGGGTTTCGTTGGGCAGCGTCATCGTCACGGCATAGGTTGTGGTCATGCCTCCCTGGTTGGTCAGGGCCAGATCGTAAACGGCCGTTTGCCCCGGCAGCGCCGCCTTCATCCAGGGGGACAGGCTGATGGTGGGACGGTGGGAAAGGATAGCGCATAGTTCCGTCTCCATGGTAGAAACGGCCGTGGCCATATCCAGCAAAATTGTTTCAATCTGACTGCTGTCATTGGTCCCGCTCAACTGGTCGGCTGCCAGTTCCAGCGTTTCTATGCCCGGCATGGGCGGGAAGGATTGGTACGCATAGCCGGCAGCGGTATAGGCAGTATTGACCACCTGGTCGCGCAGAGGCAGGGCGCAGTCGCCATCTTCACAGCTTGCGGCCAGCGAATCAACGCCCAAAGCCAACGCATTCAAGGCGCTGGCCAACGGTTGTTCATCAGCCAGGCAGCCTTCAGCCGCATTGTAAATAGGCGCAGCCGCCGCGCTGACCAGATAAACATTCAGCGTGGCCGTTTGCCGGTAGATCATGCCCGGTACCGGGCTGACGATATTGACCGGATAACTGCGGCCGGCCTGAGCGTCGGCCACGTTCAGTGTCACCACCTGGCCGGCCGTCTGCCCCGCATCAATGTCGACTGCTGTTTGCAAATCATCCAGCCACCACCCGTCTGGCAGGCTGGCCGCCAGGTCAAAACTGCCGGCGGTATTGCCGATATTGTGCAGGTGAATGGCAAATTCGGCCGCGCTTTGGGGCGTGGTGTACAAATTGGCCGGTTCGACCCACAACTGCTGGAAGGGCACGGCCGGCATAACAAAGGTGGCGCTGTCGCTGTCGTTGACGCCGGGATCGGCCACAGCCACGGCCGTTACCGTAAAGGGATAACTGTTCCCCGGCGCGGGCAAAACGGCCGTATCCGGGCGCACATACAGGCCCAGCCAGGTCGTTCCGCCGGCAGGCAGGGTGATCTGAGTCGTTGTCTGTCCTTCTTGCCCGGCAAAAATGAGCCAATCCGGGTTAAGGCCGCTGACTGATACGTCAAAGGGTTGGGGCTGACTGGAACGGTTGACAATCTGCACCGCATAGGCGGCGTCAGGAATCTGCACCTGGCCATTGTTGGTGGTAGTGTTATCCGCATGGTCCGGCTCACCCCAGGGGATGGTATAAATGGGATCGGGCTGAATCGTAACCTCTACCCCTTGCATAGCATTGATGGTAACCAGGTGTTCGGCGGCGGAAACGGCCGTTGGATACAAACTGGATTGGGCCGTGACCAACAAAGTATAGTCGCCCGGCGCGGTGGCCAGGGTCGGCGTTACCGTCAGGCTGCCATCCGCAGCCACGGCTGCCGCCCAGCCGGGCGCAGAAAGAGTAACGGTATAGCTGTCGCTAAAGTTGGCCGTAATGTCGGCCTGGAAGGTGACCGGATCGCCTGGAGTAGTGGTTGAAGCGGCGGGATCTAGCGCCAACCGGAAGTAGTGGGCGTCGCCGCTCAGCGTGACGGCATCGGTTGTAGAATCAGCTTCGCTAACCGTCATGCTGCCGCTGAAATTGGGCAAGGAAAGGCCGTCCTGGAGAGAAACGGCCGTATCGCCAATGGTCACGCTGCCGGCCGCCGGGGGCAATGCCAGCGTCGAGCCGCTGGCAGCCAGGCTGGCGCTGCCGGCAAAATGGGGCGCAGCCGCCGGGCCACCGGCCTCCAGGGTCACCGGCGCGGTCGTAACCAGGGTCAGCGTACCGCTGTAAACCTGGCCGTTCAATGTGGCTGTAGCCCCGCGCAGCGTTAGTTCGGCCGTACTGTCGGGGGTAAGCGTCACCGTCGTATCCCCCCAAAAGGCACCGCTGCCCAAACCGGCGACGGCCGGCGCGTAAAAGCCCACGCCGCCCGCGCCGCTGCTGTGGTAGACGATGGTGCCATCGGTTTCAATCTGGCCTTGATTATTGTCGGCAGCGGCCGTAACTGCACCATTGCCCACCAAACTACCGTTGGCATACAGCTCGCCCTGGCCGCTCAACTGCCGGAAGCGCAGGCCGGATTGGGCCGTATTCTCCCATTCCGCAGTCAGCGTCCCCTGGGCGTTGAGCGATTGCAGGAGGAGGTTGGCCGAAACGGCCGTGCCGCTGCCGCTGGCGGGCGCATTGACCTGACCCACGGCTGTGCGGTGGAATTGATGTTCCGGCAGGCGGGCGGCCAGGGCCGGGGGCAGCGGTGGGTCAGCCTCCCCAATCACCGAGGCGGCAAAAGAGGCACCGTTGTTGAAGCCGCCCACGCGCCAATCAAATTCCCCAAAACTCCATTCACCGACGCCCTCAACCGAACCGCTGCCGCCGCCGTGCAGACCCACGCCGTTAATAAAGGCTTCGACCCAATCGTGTTCATACATTTCGGCCAGCAGTTCGGCCGTATCGCTGGCCCACTGCTCGGCGGCAGACAAGGCGGCATTCCAGATTTCTTTCATATCACCGGGAATACCACCCAAAAATTCGCCTAAAAAGACAAAGGTAAAGCCGGCAAAGCCCTGTCCAAAGCCGGCAATGGCAAAACCGATTTCCTGAAAGGAACTGTTCAACTTAATGGCATACTCGACGGCCACCAGATGCAGTCCCTCTTCGCTAACGTCAATCGTTTCGCCGCTGACAATGTCGCTGCGCAGCCAGCCGACCGTCTCTTCGTCTCCCAGGGTCACAGGCGCAGCCGGGACGATGACAAAATGGCGCGGATTTTGCATCAGATCCACCGTAATGCGGGCCTTGGCCTCATCTGAAATGGTCAGGTCGGCCAAATCAGCCAAATTGGCCGGGCTAATGATGACCAGAGGAATATCTTGCTCCTGAGCGGCCGTTAACATGTTGGCCACACTCTTGACCGGTGCGTCGGGCGAGAAGCGCTGCAGCAAATCCGACTCCAGGCTCATGGCCGCCAGACCGTAGGCCACGTTAAACGCCTGCCAGCCGCGCAAACTCTGGCCGGGGTGGGGCAGGGCACGCACTTTGTTGCGGCGCAGGTCGAGATTGACCGTTTGCCGGCCGCTGACGGTGTCGGTTTCCCAGGCCATCAGATGGACGCGGGGCGCGTCATAATAAGGGCGTACCAGAAAAGCGTCGGCCAGTCGCTGCGTACCAAAATCGGCTGCAGCGGCGTGCTGCATCAGCAGCACCCGCTGACTGGCACGAGTCATACGGCTGATAGACTGCACGGCCGTAATCAAATCGTCGGTTTCATCGGGGTCTACCTCGCCGTCGGCCATGATTTCGTTCACGCGGTCATAGGCCGATTGGCCCTCGGTAACGGCCGTCGCTGCCGCTGCAAATTCCCGGTCCACCGCCGCCACCGGTATAAAGGAAGGAGCAAAGAGGCCGGTAAAGAGAGACAGTTCAGAAACAAATGGTTCGTTGGTACGGCCGTCGCCGCCGACGTGAACCGTTCCACCGTTGAACCGGGCCTCATAGCCAATGGCGTCAAAAATCTCCCGTTCATAGCTTTCGACCGGGCCAGCGGGATGGTGCAGGTCAATCAGCAGCCATTCGCCGGTGACAATACTGGTGCCCAGCGGGAAGTTGGTGAACAGTTCCTGAAACGGTTCCCCTTCCAACAGCGTCGCTGCACCGGCCAGGGCCAGGTAAGGGGTGTAGGTATGGAACACATTGGCAAAGATAAGGCCACCCTGGTTCTGGCTTTGCACCATGTGGCCCAAGGAAACCGGCCTGCCTACCAGCTCGACGGCGCTGAAGGCATAGTCAAGGGGGTAGCTGTGGGTCAGGCCGCTCAGGGGGTGGTATTTTTCTACCTTGAGGCGCAGATTGACGCTGTGGCGCAGATCGGCCGGCAGTTCGGCCAGGGCCACGGGGTCAGGCTCGTTGACATAGCGGTCTCCTATTTCGGCCGCAGCAAAAGCCGGGTCCAGGTCGGTCCAGCCCAGGCCGGGCAAATAGGCTTCGACCCAAAAATGGTCGCGGATTTCTGGCCACAGGGCTTCATTTTGCAGCGGGTCGGCCAGGGGAAAAGGGCTGTCAGCGGGCAGGTAGCCGATAACGCCCGGCGGTTGGGGAAACATGGACAGAATCAGCGTTTCGATGTCGGGGTTGGCCAGTTCGCCGGAGCGGTAGCGGGCGGGTACGCCGCTGGCCCGCAGCAGGGCGATAAGCAGGCTGGCCTGGTCGGTGCTGTTGCCGGCCGCGCTCCACAGCGTGCCCCGCGCTCCGCGCAGGCTGCCGCTGTAACTTTCAAAACCCAAATCACGCACAAAGGTAAAGAGCGTATCGGGGTTTTGGCCCAATTGGGCGGCTTGTTCAATCACGTAAGGGTCGTCACAATTGGCGTCAAGCGTACAGGCCAGCCAATCTCCCATACTGTCGGGCCAGAGGATGGCGGGGGGCGAGCTGGCCTGGTGGGCACGGCCGTTGACCATCCCCCAGCCCACAGCCCCACTGTCCAACTCGGTGGGATCGGTAACGCCAACCGGGCCGTCCAGTTCAATCACCAGCGTGGCGCTGGCCAGCGGTGGAATGTCGTCCAACAAAAAGGTATAAACACCGTTAGCGAGCGAAGCGGGTAAGGAAGCGTCGACAAAACTGGCTGCGGTTGGTTCAAAAGTGACAATGACCTGGCGCAGCGTGTTGGGGTCAGCCAGCGGGTCAAAATTGTCCAGGACGGCCAGCGTATCGGTGAGGGTCTGGCCGGGGACCACATCCGGGGCCTGGGTAGGGGGCAGACTGTTGTGGACGGTATAGGTAACCACCAGGTTTTCGCCGCTGGCATAGCTGGATTGGCTGCGGGCAATGGCCAGGGGAGCCGTGGGGGTGGAAACGGCCGTTTGCCCGCCTTCTTCCAGAGCCTGCGCCAGCGCCGGTTGGGAGGCCCAATTTAACCCTACCCAAAAGGGAAATGATTGCAATAAAAGACCAATGGTAACGGCCCAGGCAGTTGCTTTGTAGAGCCAGCTTTTCTTTTCCATAATTGTGATTACCTCGCTGTGAATGATGATAATAGACGATAGACGATGGACGATAGACGATAGACCATCAACAACGCGCCTCATATTGCCCACGGTCTGCCCACTATTTACCAGGATACGGGCAAAACGTTCAGAGATCGCTCACGAAATAAAAACCCTGCTGCCAGGGCTTAAAAATGGTTATACCTGTTGTGCCGGCTAATTATAGGGATAAAATGGCCCTTAGCCATTGATTGCCCCCATCCCCTTTTCTCTTTACAATCGTTCAATGATTGTCAGGCACACACTCGTCATTGGCGGTACCGGAATGCTGCGTCAGGCTTCCATCCAGTTGGCCGGCCGCTCACAGCGGCTGACCTCGGTGTCCCGCACGCGCCGCTCGCTGGCTGCCCTGGATGCGGCCCTGCCGGCCGGGAGCGTCCAGCATGATATGCTCCCACTGGACTGGTCGGCCCCCGATAATTTCCTGGACGGAATCGAGCGCCACCTGGCCCAGACCGGCCCGCCTGAGCTGGTGCTGGCCTGGATTCATCAAGATTATCTGGCGCTGCGCCTGGCCGCCCGGCTGAGCCAGAACGGCTACTCACTTCGCTTTTA
>JAWOIM010000539.1:0-4917 GCA_046484685.1 Chloroflexota bacterium
GCCTTGTGAGGCGGGCTGTACACTGGCTATTAGCCAGCCGGCGGTCACAATCAAGAGTATTGAACGAGCCATCATCGAAAAAGGGTTTGCCGAGGGCTGGGTGCAGCCGGAACCGCCGCCCAAACGGACGGGCAAACGGGTGGCCGTCGTTGGTTCCGGTCCGGCGGGGCTGGCTTGTGCGGCTCAGTTGAACCGGGCCGGCCATTGGGTCACGGTTTTTGAGCGGGACGACCGCATCGGCGGCCTGCTGATGTACGGTATCCCCAACATGAAGCTGGAGAAGCAGGTGGTTGAGCGGCGGGTCACCCTGCTGGCGACGGAAGGGATCGAATTCGTGACCGGCGTGGAGGTGGGCGTGGGCCTGCCGGTGGCCGATTTGCGCCGCCGGTTTGAGGCGGTGGTCCTGTGTACGGGGGCGACGGTGCCGCGTGATTTGCCGGTCAACGGCCGTTCCCTCGCCGGCATCCATTTTGCCATGGAGTTTTTACACAGCAATACCCAAAGTTTGCTGGATAGTGGGCATGCAGACGGCCGTTTCCTCAACGCCGCCGGTAAGGATGTCATCGTCATCGGCGGCGGCGACACCGGCACCGACTGCGTGGCCACCGCCCTGCGCCACGGCTGCCGCAGCCTGGTCCAGTTTGAGATTATGCCTCAGCCACCTCAAGCGCGAACGGCCGATAATCCCTGGCCGCAGTGGCCGCGTGTCTACAAGCTGGATTACGGCCAGGCGGAGGCCGCAGCCCGCTTTGGCCGGGACCCGCGCAGCTATTGTCTGTTGACGAAGCGGTTTGAGGGGGATGACAACGGCCGTTTGCAGGCGGTGCATACGGTTGAGGTGGCGTGGGAAAGACAGGGGGAGAATGGAAACGGCCGTATGGTTCTCCAGGAAAAGCGCGGCACCGAAAAAGTGTGGTCGGCCCAAATGGTCCTGCTGGCCATGGGCTTCCTCGGCCCGGAGGGGATGCTGCCGGACCAACTGGGCGTGGCCACCGACGAGCGCGCCAACATCCGGGCCGCCTATGGCTCTTTTCAGACCAATGTAGACGGAGTTTTTGCGGCCGGCGACGCCCGGCGCGGCCAAAGCCTGGTCGTCTGGGCCATCAACGAAGGCCGCGCCGCCGCCCGCGAGGTAGACCGCTGGCTGATGGGGGAGACGGATCTGCCGTAGCTGGTCGCCCTGGATTTTTTAACCACGGATAAAACGGATAGGACGGATTTTTACGGATTGTTATCCGTATTGATCTGTGTGATCCGTTAAATCCGTGGTTAATTTTTGGGTTGGCAATACAAAAAGAGGAGCAGGAAACCCTGCTCCTCTTTTTATTTGACCGCTAAAAGCAACCTCAGAAAAATCTGCGAAAATCTGCGTTTATCCGCGTCCTCCGCGTCCTGTTCTAAAGTTTAGGGCGTGGCGATGTAGGCGTCTTCGACGGCCTGGACGGTCAGCTCGATGATCATGTTGGTGTTAGTGCTGCCCTTGAAGCGCCAGGCCGGTTGGGCCATGAAGTGCGGTACGCGCTCCACTTCATCATAGGTACTGGTGATGACGTAGACCAGTTCCACTTCGTCAATCGTAATCTGACTGATTTGGAACGGATCCTCATCCAACTCCGAGTACGGGTCGGGATAGTCCAACGGTTCATCATAGATGAGGCCGAGGCCCTGCCAGTTGAAGGTTGGGTAGGGGCCGTCGCCGCTGTCAATGCTCCAACCGCTGACCGAGATGCGGACGCCGTCTTCCAGATCGGCCGGGGCGTCGGGCAGCAGAATCTGCTCGCCCTCGTCGGTGATGACGAATACCTGCTCGCCCTCGCGCTGGCTGATGCCTTCACTGTAGGTGTAGCGGTATTCATCTTCGGGCAGCGCTTCCCAGCCCAGCAGTTCCAGCACCGGGCGTGGCCCCAACTGGCTCACAACCCCGGTTACTTGCACCTGACGGCCGATCACGTCAACCATTTCTCGCAGCAGCCCAGCATCCCCGTCCAGCAGGAAGCGGTCGGCCTGAATACGGGGGGCTACGTCGGCCCCTACCGGCTCAAAAGCCATCAGGTGGGGGTAGATGGTGATCGTCTGCCCAACCTGGTAGGTGCGTTCCCAGTAGCGGTAATGCTCAGACCATTCGTCGGTGTTGTTTTGGTAAGGATCAACGTAGCCGGGGCCGGGATAGGTGTTGTAAAAGACCCGTTGGAAGTCGAAGTCCTCTGCCTGTGCTAACTCCAGCAGCAGTGCCCAGGCATCGGCCGCAGAACGGATAGGATAGTCGGCCAGAGGCGTTAACTCACGCAGCGGCGAGTAGCTGACCATGGAAACCTGGCCGTTTGGTCCCACCGATACGTACAGTTGGGCGTGGGTGGAGGCACGGCCGTTAATCTGCCGCGTAAAGATCACCTCATACCCACCATAATGGGATATGTCATACTCAAAGTCCAGCAAGCCGCGCTCCTGCAAGAAGGCTTCGGCAATAGGCCGGGCCTGCTCATGGGCCATGGGCATCTGGCCGGCCTGGGGTTCGGCAGCGGCATCATTGTAGTGCAGATAGCCTTCTCCAATCCACAGGCTGCGCTCGCCGTCAAAAGCATTATAAGAAACGGGCGGCGTCCAGGCCCACATCTCTTCTTCCCCTTCAAAAGGTTCAAAGTCGGGGTAAACTTCCCGGTAGAGCGGACCGCTGAAGCCAAAGCGGCGGGCCAGTTCGATGGCCTCGGCCTCGGCATAAGCGCCGCCCATTGTCAGATCAAAAACCGCAGCGGTACCGGCTTCGTTGGGCAAATCGATAGTCAAATCAAAAGCGGCATCAGCCAGCGGGTTCCAGGGCATGATCACTAAATCATCGCCTATCCCACCATCCGGTTCGACAGGCATGGGGGCTTCGGCCATCGTTTCCGTGACTCCGGCCATCCTGCCGTCACCGCCACCAGCACCGCCACCCCCTAAGCCCTGGGCACCACTGCCCAAAGCCGGCAGGGGGGGTAGGCTGGCCGGATCGATTTCGGCCACGGCCGAACCCGAATCAGCCGGTTGTTCAGCGACCGGTTCAGGACCGACGCCGGGCAGGCCACCCCAGAAAGTCCAGACGGCGTACCCCAGTCCGAACAGAACAAATAATGTAGCTAGAGCAAATCCAATACGTTTCATGGCAAATCCTTCCTTTATTGTGTCACTAATTTGCTGCCAAACTGAAGGGGTGGTCCCTTTGGGCTTAGCAGCAGATGGGTGAGCGGCGGCGCTTAACCGCCGCTCCAGGGTTGATAAAAAATGAGCATCTGGCTCAATCATGGCGGCCAGACTGAGCAGCGCCTGGGCTAATTGGGCTTCGCCGGCCACAGCCGGGTTGATGGGAGGCAGCGGCCGTTTGTGTAAATGAGCCGTCAGGAGCGCGTCCAGTTCGTCCGCAAGCTGCTGTTCCTGTCGTGGATCTAAGTTCATCATCATTTCTCCTCCCGTAAATCACCAAGCTGATCTTGCAAATCCCGCAAACCGCGAAAGACGAGCATGCGCACGGCCGCTTCATTTTTGTCCATCAGGTGGGCAATTTCGGCCACTTCCAGCCCGGCCAGCAGCCGCAGCGACAGCGCTTCGGCCCGCTCTGGGGAAAGGATACGCAGCTTTTGTATCACCTGCTCCACGGCCAGTTGGCGGCCAATTAATTCTTCCACGCCGTCGCCAAAGTCGGGCAGGGCCTCATGCAGATCCAACTGCCGCTCAGGGCGGTGCTGGCGAAAGAAATCGGCCGTTTTGTTACGGGCAATCCCCAACAGCCAGGCGATAAACGGCTGCTCGGCGCGATAGCGGCGCAGTCCCTGCATGGCGGCCATAAAGGTTTGTGATGTCAGGTCCTGGGCGTCATCGACGTTGCCCACCCGAAACAGCAGATAACGATAGACCTGAGTGGTGTGCCGCTGGTACAGTTCGCCAAAACGGCTCAAATCCTGTTGGGCCTGCTGTATCAGCCGCAGCTCGTCGTTGAGTGGAACGGCCGTTTCGGGTGGATCGGCCGTTGCTGTTGTAACCATAGATACCTCCGTGTTCAGCAGTCTTGACAGGTTTTTAGGGCTGTATTCCGCCCGGCATCCTTACGAACAAACCTGTCAGGTCTGAATACTTATAACAGTCTGACTGTCTCTTAATTATAATGTCGTAATTCGTTGGGGATTTATAACAGGTAATTTGGGGACGGTAATCAGTCTTTAGGCGTAACTACTAACCACAAAGGGCACAGAGAACACAAAGTTCTCTGGTTTTTGTTCGTGAGCTTTGTGTCTTTGTGGTAAGTTCCCCGAGAGTCTGAGTAGTTACCTTACTGAAAATCGTGGCTGACAATGAGCAAGAGCGGTTCGCCGCCGCTGTAGGGACCAACGGCCGTTCCGGCCACGCTGCGCTGGGAGCGGTTTTGCATGCTGGCAAAGCTTTGACCGGCCAGGTATAGGCGGCCGTTTTGGTCGGCCATCATGCCATGGGGGGCAATGGAGTTGCCGTTGCCGTTATTCAGGCGAGTCATTACTGACCTTGACCAGGACGGCCACCGTGCCGTCACTGCCCTGGTCGCAGCGATAGCCCTGGCCCAAACTATCATCGGCCCAGATTAAAGCGGCGGCCGTTTCGTTCAACAGCGCCACGCCAAAGTCACCGCAGACAAGGATACGGCCGTTGTCGGCCACCGCCAGATCGCGCACTTCACTCCCCAGGCGGGTCACGGAGCGCACCGTCTGGCCGGAGGGGTCCAGCCGCACCACGACGCCATCCCCTCCGCCCAGCAGCGTCACAGGAGTAACACCGCCGGGATTGTGGCCGGGCATGACGCCCACGATTACTACAGAGCGGTCGGGGGAAATATCCAGGCCGTGGGCCAGAAATTATCAGGAACCTTTTCATAATTGGTATCTAATCGGCCGTATTTGCCGATCTCCGAATTGC
>JAWOIM010000711.1:0-5142 GCA_046484685.1 Chloroflexota bacterium
CCTCCCGCAGCGGATCAGATTGCAAAGCTCGCAGCGTCAAATCAAGGGCCTCCCGGTAACGGGCGTTCCCCGCATAATAGTCGGCCAAAGCAGACAAAGCAGCCAGATAAGCCTCATCCAGGCGACGTCGTTCTGGCATGGCCCAATCATAATAAGGCATATTATCCAGGTAAGACCCCTGATACAAGGCAATCGCCTGCTCATACCGTTGGCTTGCCGCCTCATCGTGAACCGCACGCGCCTGGGTCAGCAGGGCATCAAATTCATCCACATCTATCTGGAAACGGGTGGTATCCAGCCAATATGCCCCGGCTTCTACCAGGACAAACTTGGCCGTTTGCTCCGGCTGGCGCAGCGCCTGGCGCATTCGGTAGAGAGCCGTGTGAAAGGCGGTCTTGCTGCCGCTGCTTGTTTCCGGCCACAGCGCTTCAAAAGCAACGTCAACCGGGATGCGTTCGCGCCTGAAGGTGACAAAATAGGCCAGTAGATCGCGGGCTTTGGTTGAAACCCAGCGCTCTTGTGTCACCTCTTCCTCACCCAACCAGACCCGAAAGGGGCCTAACGTTTGCACGCGCACGGCCGTTTGAGCCATAGGCATCAGGCTAATCTCCATGGCTTCTCCCGGCAGTTGGGCCAGCACTCGCTCCACAAACGGGGTGGCTTGCCCGGCCGCAACTAAAGCCTGGCAGACCAGACGTGCCCGCTCTCCCTGGTCCAGAAACAACTGGACTGCGCCGGTTGGCTCAATAATGTCCAGAGCGTCGCCGGCGTGCTGTATGCCTTCGCTGTGACGGCCGTTTTGCAGACAAATATAGGCCAGACCAAAATAAATCATGGCCAGAGGAATGCGAAACTGTCGCCGCCGGTCCACTTCCAGCAGGCTGGTAAACAACTGTTCCGCTTCCGCCAGGCGCCCCTCGCTTAGAGCCACATCGGCCAGTACGCTGCGGCAGACACACATCTCATACGTATCGGGGCTGCCCCCATAAGACCAGAGCGCCGTTTCGGCCAACTGGCGCGCTTCGTCCAGCCGCCCCTGCCCCACCAGGTTGTAGGCCAGAAAACCGGCAGCCATGACTCGCGCATAGGAGCCTAATCCCAACTGCTGCGCCGAAGCCATGGCCTGGCGCAGGCTGTTTTCGGCGCGGGCCACCTCACCCCGCCGCGTCAACACATTGCCCAGGGTCGCATAAGCCGCCGGCAGCAGCTCATTTAGCTGCAACTGCTGAGCCATTTCCAGACCCCGCTCGGCGCAGCGCAGGGCCTCATTCAGGTCACACCAGTAGAGATAGGGCGTGGCCATAGTGATAAAAGCCTGGGCCGCTAAGGGCGACAGGTCATCGCTGGCCCACTGCAGCGCTTCGCGGCAGTAGCGCACCGTGGCCTGGGGATCGCCGTGCCACCAGCAAATCTGGCCCAACGAGCGCAGCAGGGCGGCGTGGCCGCGAGGAGAGATGGCCGTACCGGCCTGCCGGGCTTCGTCCACGGCCGCTTCGGCCAGTTCGCGTCCCCGGTCCATACCCGTCAAAAAGCCTTCACTTTTGGCCAGGGCCATCAATGCCCGCGCCCGGCCGGCGTGATCGCTGTCTGGCGCGTGCTTGAGCGCGTCGGCAGCCAATGTTTGGGCACGGCGATAGTCGCCCTGGGCACGCGCCACTTCGGCCAATTCGGTTAAGACCCGGCAAACACCTGACTGGTCATTACGGGCCGCAAAAGCGGCGCGGGCATCTTCATAGCGAATGGTAGCGGTCCCCACCTGCCCCAGACGGCGCAAGGTGTCCCCCGCGTACAACAGCAGTTCGGGCCGGGCCTGCAGGCTAGATTCAGACAGGCCGGCCAGATAGCGCTGTAATAATTCGACCCGGCCTCGTTCAACGTACTCAGGGGCAAAAGCAGCCAGAACGCGGGCGGCGGCCGTTTCATCTCCGGCCCGCTGGTAATGACCCAGGGCGGCTTCCAACTCCCCCTGAACTTCGTAATAAGCACCGGCGGCCTGTTCCAGATTTTGGGCCTGCGCCGGCTGCTCCCGGCGCAGCCGCGCCAGCAAAAATTCCCGAAACAGGTGGTGATAACGATACCACTGCTGCTGTTCGTCCAGGCTGATCACAAACAGGTTATGCTGCTCCAGATGGGTCAGCATCGACTGGGCCTCGGTCACGGCGGGCAGGGCGTTACAGGCAGCGGCGTTCATCTGGTTGAGAACGGCCGTTTTCAGCAAAAACTGTTGGGTGGCGGCCGGCTGCTGGCGAAACACTTCCGCAGCCAGATAGTCGAAAATAAAGTGGTGGGTGCCGCTCAACTCCGTAATAAAACGGTCGGCACTCTGTTTGTCTTTACCGGCCAGGGTAGAGAGGGCAATCTGGACGGCGGCGGGCCAGCCTTCCGTCTTTTCGCCCAACAGCCGGGCGCTTTCAGGAGAAATGTCGGGTAGGCTGCGACTGACCCAGTCCTTGACTTCCTGCTCGCCAAAACGGAGATCGGCCGGCCGCAGTTCAGCCAGCAGTCCTCGTGCTCGCAGCCGGGGCAGGGCCAGCGGCGGGTCGCTGCGGGTGGAGATAAGCAGGCGTTGGTCGGGCGGTCCATTTTCAATCAGCGTCTCTACCAGGTGGTGGACGGCCGGATTGGTAATCAGGTGGTAATCTTCCAAGATGAGCAGCCAGGGTGTGGCCACGCTCTCGGTCAGTTCGTTGATCAGGACGGTGAGAATGCGTTCGGGGCTGGCGGAAACGGCCGTGTCTGCACTGTCCAAAAGGGCCTGAGCAGCACTACCCACAACCTGGTCCGCTGCCACTGTCGGCTGCGCCCGGCGCAAACTTTCCAGCAGACAGGCCAGAAAAACAATCGGGTCGCCATCCGTGGCGTCCAGTTGGTACCAGGCGCAGGGCAGGTCGGTGGCGGTGACCAACTCGGTCAGCAGCGTGGTTTTACCATAGCCGGGCGGGGCCGACAGCAGAGTAAGCCGTTTGTCCAGGCTCGCTTGCAGCCGCTTAATAAGGTGGGGGCGGGACAGCCGTTCCGGGCCGTGGCGCGGTGGCAGAAACTTGGTATGGAGTAAGATTGAAGCCGCCATACCGCTATTGTACCGGATGTTGGCTTATTATCACGGGTTTTGCGAACTTTTTGCAAACTCCTGGCAGTATAATCAATTATCATATCAACATCCATAGATTGTGCAAATGAGGCAGGTTCAGCCTGCCTGACTTGAACAATTCATTCCTACGTCTGGAGGATCGCATGTTCAAAAAAGCAGTTCCCCTTGTTCTGATTTCCTTCTTTATCCTGTTTACCGTTTGGTTGTCCCCTTCATCCGCCAATACCGTTATCTTTTTCGACAATTTTAACGACAACTACGACGGCTGGAGTGAGAGTGGCCTGGTCGATAGCCACGGCCTGGTCTCCCTTGAACCAAACGCCGTGCGTATGCGTAAGGATGGCATGATCTGGCGCACTATTTCCACTGTAGGCTATACCGACATTGCCGTCACCTGGACGATGGCCGCTCGCTCGTTGGAAAACAATGAGTGGTGTTACGTGGAGTACAATACAGGCGATGGCTGGGTGTTGATGGCCAGCCTGGGCAATGGGGACGACGACAGCGTTTTTCGCTCCGATACGGTCAACATGCCGGCCGCGGCCGACAACAACCCCAATTTCCAACTCCGCTACCGCATTATTGCCAACGCCGTGGGTGACTATTGTTACGCCGAAGACACGACAGTCAGCGGGACGACCGCTGGTGGCTCACCGACCAACACGCCGGCTCCCACGGCCACGGCTACAGCGACGCCCTCCGGCCCCACCCCCACCCCGACGGCCACGCCCGCAGGTGGCAGCGGCGTGCCCGGCGACCCCCTGACCGGTTCGGGTGACGTCAGCCGAACCTGGCTCACTTACAGCGACTTGATGAGCGGGAGCAGTACGGCCCCGGTTGATGATGGCGCCTTTGCCCTGCCGGCCGCTGCCGCCCATCCCCTCCATACTTTTGAAGGGCGGCTGGAGCTGCATGGTGAGGCCACCGGCGGCGGTTTCCAGACGATTAAGGACAGCTACAATTACGCCAACAACAGTGAGCGCAAACATATTCCCGAATTTGATGTTGCCTTTGTGCAAAACGGCAGCCACCTGATCCCGGTGCAGCGCGGCCTTATCATCACTGCTCACCCATACTGGGATTACATTATAGGGCCGGGTCGCGCCTGGCAAGAAAACGGCGACAATGGTTACACCCGCGCCTCGTTCCCCTTTGCCCTGGTGCAGAAGAATGCCAACTGTACCCACAACGGTGTGATGACCTTCCTGTTTAACGGCAGCGACGTTTCTAACGTGCGCTACCAGATAACCCAGGAGACCTGTCTCTACTTCAAATTCAATATGTGGGGGCAACTGAACGCTACTTACCACGCCGAGCCGGTCAACGACGCGGCCCAGATCAAAGCCGCTTATGCTCAGGAAGCAGCCAATCACTTCCCCACCCAACCATTCGCCCAACTGGCCCTCGATTATCCGGGTACCGACCTCTCACGCTTCGGCAGCGGCATCACGCCGGCCCACATGACCGCTTATGGCCTGGTCATTAACGGCGTCAATTACGTTTCCGGCTGCGGCACCCGCTACGGCGAGTATGCCTACTGCGCCCAGATGCGGCTGCCCTCTTACTCTACGGCCAAGAGCATCTTTGCCGGTATGGCCCTGATGCGCCTGGGGCAAAAGTATGGCAGCGGTGTGTACGATTTGAAAATTATCGACTACGTACCCGAAGCAGCCGGGGCCGGTAACTGGAGCAACGTTACCTTTAATAACACCATCGACATGGCTACCGGCCATTATCGCTTCCTCGGTTATATGAGTGATGAGGGGGGTGTGTGGGCCACCGACTTTTTCCTGGCCGAATCCTACAACGACAAAATGACCCAGTCCCTGCGCTACAACTACAGAACGACACCCGGCACCACATGGGTCTACCATACCTCCGATACCTTTATCGTGACGCGCGCCATGCACAACTATTTGCAGGCACAGGAAGGCTCTGGCAAAGACATCTATGAAATGGTCGTGGACGAACTATTTGTGCCTCTGAAGGTTGGTCCCGGTGCCTACACCTCCCGGCGCACGTCGGAAAACAACTGGCAGGGGCAGGCCTGG
>JAWOIM010000717.1:0-5293 GCA_046484685.1 Chloroflexota bacterium
CCGAACCACCAGCCGGCCGTCAGCAGAAAGCTCCCTCCTAACCAGATGCCGGCGCGCAAAACGGTCGTTAGGCGATAGCGACCCAACCACCACAACCAGATCAGGCCCAGCCCTACGGGCACACCCACCAGCAATCCGCTGACTTTTGTCAACCCGGCCAACCCCAACGTTACTCCCGCGGCAATCGCTCGACCGCGTGTTATCCCCTGCTGGACCATTTGTACCAGCAGCCAGAGACAAAGGGTACTTAGCGCCGCCGCCGGAATGTCGTTGGAAACAACGCTGCTCAAAAAAACTACCTGCGGCGTGAAGGCTACCAGGGCCACAGCCAGCGGAGCCAGCCCAGGCTGTTCAGGCCACAGCGTCCGGGTCAGCCCGTACAGGCTCCACAGCAGCAGCAGCCCAAACAGCAGCGTTAATCCCCGTGCCAAATAAAAAGCCAGCCAGCCACCCTGTAGAGGCGGACGGCCGTCTGGATAAGGGAAAGTGCGATTATGATTATCTCTTAAGTCGGGGGTAAAGCTGCCGGTGAAGGCATAGGGGTTGGGATGATAAACAGCAGCCGGTTCGGTTATGCCGGTGATGGTGGCCGGCACCGCCGCCAGCAGGTAATAGAGAGGGGGTTGGCCTGCTTCCTGGCGCACCGGCGTTTCCCAGGCCGCATTTCCCTGCGGCGGAAAACCGTGACCGGCTACCAGCCATTCAATATAGGCAAAATGTTCTCCTTCATCCGGCCCTTCGAATGGAGGAACCTGCCAGATATAATAGAGGCCCAGCAAGAAATAAAGCGTTAGAATCAGGGTAAACCAGCGGCCGCTGGACCACTGGCGTATGTCTTTCCATTTCATAGACTGGGGGGATTTTACGCGATTGGACCAATTGCCCAAAATTGGTCCAATCGGTAACGGAGCTATTTAATCGACTGAATTTGTAGTTCAATCTGGCCGCCGGGCGTTTCAGCGGCGACAACCTGCCCTTTTTTGGCACCTAACAAGGCCCGGCCAATGGGCGATTCATTGGAGATACGGCCGTTCGCCGGATCCGCCTCATGCGCCCCTACAATGTAATAGGTCTCAGGCTCATCCTCATAACCTACTTCGACCACGGTTACTCGACTGCCTACGCGCACCCGATTAGATGGACCCTCAGGCGCAATAATCTTGGCCCGGCGCAGCGAATCTTCCAGATCGCGAATACGGCCTTCGACAAAAGCTTGTTCTTCTTTAGCCGTATGATAGTCGGCATTTTCTTTCAGGTCACCCTGAGCAATTGCCTGTTCTAATTTATCAGCAATTTCCTCACGTTTTTCACCAGTGAGATAAGCCAATTCCTCTTTAATTTTTTGCAAGCCTTCTTCAGTTACATAAACAACGTCATTTAATGTCATCTTTCTCTCTCCCGGAGACAAAGGTTTACTCCAGCCAGTTAGTTGTGTGCATTCTGGTGGAACAAGCGTTTTGTATGTATGGGTTTGGCGCTGTGGAAACAAATAACCCCGCCCAGAGCGGGGCCATTGCCCTATGGTTCATTTGATAGTATCCAAATGATAGCTGCCTATAGTATAGCGTAGCCTCTTTTTTCTGTCTAGCTGCCCCCGAAAATATTCAGTATATGGTAAATTGTATAGCTCTTCAGGATTTTAGAGCTTGCTTTGAGTTTGCTTGACAAAGCGTATTGCGTATTTCGTATTGCGTAACCAGAGAGAATTACGGAATACGAAATACGCAATACGACTAAACCCCACGAATTCCCAAAGAACCAATTGTGTTTAGCTTTGTGCAACTTGCCCAAATTGATTTGTATAGTCTGTTCACTGAAAGATGAGTTGTAATATTCTATTGGATAATAAATATCATAATTATATTGAGATAAACGTCTTATCTTGGACGAACAGCAATTATGTTACAACAAAAAAAGCAGCCCGCTATCTGGGAAGTCATTCAACGAAAATCTGTCTTTGAGCATCCATTTCTTACCGTAAACATGGAAAAGGTAAGATTGCCGGGGGGAGAAGTTATCTCTGATTGGCCTAAAGTTTACAGCGGCGATTTTGTGAACGCTGTTGTCCTGAATGAGAACAACGAAGTCATGATTTTGGAAGGGTATAAACATGGCCTGGAAATGTTTAGCTGGCAGGTGGTGGGGGGCTATCTGGAAGAAGGAGAAGACCCGGTAACGGCCGTTCAGCGAGAACTGTTAGAAGAGACTGGTTTCCACACGAATGAGTGGCTCTACCTGGGCAGTTTTATCCTTGATGCCAACCGGCATATGGGCATTGGCCATTACTTCTGTGGGCGCAACGCCACCCAAATAACCGAACCCAACCATGACGATTTAGAAGCGTTTGGCGTTAAGTGGGTTTCCCTGAAAGAAGCAAAGTATGCGCTGCTAGACGGCCGTATCGCCGGCACCAGCTACGCCATCAATATGGCCCTGGCCCTATTGATGCTCTAAACCGTGATCGGATTTTGGCACATCGTTCACCGTTGAGCCGGCCATCAACAACCCTACCTTCTCTCGTGTAGCCTCGGCAATGGGCAGCGTTTGTACGATACGCCCTTCGTAGATGACGGCCACACGGTCAGCTAACCCCAATACCTCATCCAATTCGGCCGAAACCAACAGGACGGCTACTCCCCGGTCTCGCTGGGCTACAATCTGCTTGTGGATAAACTCAATTGAGCCTACATCGATACCCCGCGTCGGCTGGTTGGCGATTAGCAGCTTCACCTCTCGTGAAAATTCCCGGGCCACAATCACCTTTTGTTTATTGCCCCCCGACAAATTGCGGGCCGGCGTATCGACGCCGGGGGTTCGTACATCATACTCGGCCACCAGCGCTGCCCCATCCTGCCGTATTTGATCATGGTCCATGACCCAACCACGTGCATAGGGTTTACGATAATACCGATTAAGCACCAGATTATCAACGATAGAGTAGGCACCTACCAGCCCATGCTTTTCCCGATCTTCGGGGATGTGGGCCACGCCCAGCTCGGTGATGTGACGCGGCGATTTATTGGTCATTTCCTGCCCTTCAAGAAGAACACGGCCGTTTTGCACTCGCCGCAGCCCGGTCAAGGCTTCGACCAGCTCCCGCTGGCCATTCCCCTGTACCCCGGCTACACCCAAAATTTCACCGGCCTGCACCGTTAGCGACAGGTCGCGCACCATGGTATGATGCTGATCGTCATTGACCACCAGGTTCTCCACCTGCAGTACCGGTTGACCCGGATGGGCATCTGATTTTTCTACCTGCAAAATCACCTTACGCCCTACCATCATCTCCGCCAGGCTGGCTTCAGTTGCCTGATCAGGGGTGGTTGTGCCTACCATCTGGCCGTCACGCATCACGGCAATGCTGTCAGCTACGGCCAGTACCTCTTTCAACTTATGGGTAATAAAAATGATAGAAACACCCTGTGCTTTCAGGTCGCGCATAATACGAAACAAATCCTGCGCTTCCTGGGGGGTCAGAACGGCCGTTGGTTCATCCAGAATCAAAATGTCGGCCTGACGATAAAGGGCTTTAATAATTTCTACCCGCTGCTGTGTGCCTACCGGCAAATCTTCAACCACGGCCCGCGGAGGCACTTTCAGCCCGTACTGCTCCGACAACTTTTGCACCCGGGCCGCCCCGTCCCGCCGGCTGATACGGCCGAACCAGCGCGTAATTTCTGCGCCCAACATCACGTTTTCGGCCACCGTCATCACCGGCACCAGTTGAAAATGCTGGTGGACCATGCCCACGCCCCGCCGGATCGCTTCCCGTGGATTTTTCAGTACCACCTGCTCTCCCTTTACCCAGATTTCTCCCTCATCCGGCTGGTAGAGTCCATAGACAATGTTCATCAGCGTGCTTTTACCCGCCCCATTTTCACCCAGCAGGGCCAGAATCTCCCCCTGGTGCAGCGTCAGGTCAACCTGATCGTTGGCCAATACGCCAGGGAAGCGTTTGGTAATACCACGTGCTTCGAGAACGATGGAGGAATTGTTACTCATAATGCTTTTCCTAAAAGCGTGAAACGTGATGCGTGATGCGTGAGGGCTTGCGTCACGTATCACGTTTCACGCTTCACGTCTACTCCGTATCATAAGGCTTACCAATAGCAGCCGGCGGCCGCGCCCGACCGCCAAAACCGGCCAGGACTACAATAGTCAGCACATAGGGCAGCAGGCCGATAAATTGGTGGGGAATGGTCAGAACACCGGCAAATTGGAGCTGGGTTTGGCCGGCGGTGGCCAGGCCAAAGAGCAGGGCCGCTCCCCAGGCCCCGATGGGAGTCCATTTGCCAAAAATCATGACGGCTAAGGCCACAAAGCCGCGCCCGTTGGTCATGGCCCGATCAAAGGAGCCAACCGATTCCAGGGAGAGAAAAGCGCCGGCCAACCCGGCCAGAGCGCCGCCGATAATCACGTTGGAGTAACGCATGGCGTGCACGTTAATGCCCACCGTATCGGCTGCGCTGGGATGCTCCCCTACCGCCCGCGTCCGCAGCCCCCAACGGGTAAAGAAAAGAACGTAATGGACAACAGCCACCAGCAGCAAGGTGATATAAATAATGGGCGTGTTGGTGAAGAGAACGGGGCCAACGAGGTCAAGATCGGCCAGCGGACCCAGGCGAATAGTGGGTAGCTTGGCAGGAATAGTCAGGCCAATGGTGTAGTAAAACCCGGTCAGGCCAAAAGCCAGAATATTGATGACCGTGCCGCCAATAATCTGATCCATCTTGAGCGTAATGGACATGAAGCCCAGGAATGCGCCCAGGAGGGCACCGGTCAAGACGGCGGCCAGGACCCCCAACCATAAGTTGCCGGTCCAGGAAGCCACGCGAAAGCCGACAAAGGCGGCCATCAACATTTGCCCTTCAATGCCGATGTTGATAATGCCCGCCCGTTCCCCCATGAGGCCACACAAGGCCCCCAGCACCAGCGGCGTTGATTGGCGCAGGGCAGAGTTAAGAACGGCCGTTGTTGCGCGTGGGTTGTCGTTATAAAAATAAGCTACCACAATCAGCCCCAGCACACTCAGCCCAATCAAAACGGCATGACGACGAAAAGCGTCTACCCAGCGGTTAGTCGGTGTGGCCATCGTTGCTTCCATATGCTCTCCTATAATAGGGCGCAGATTTTTACTTCTTACTTCTTACTGACTACTTCTTACTGACTACTGCCTTAATGCTGCCCCCAGCCGGTACTCAGCGTTACCTGCTCCTCATCTTCCGCTTTCTTGGTGCGGATAATCCAGCGCACCAGCATATCGGCCGTGACAAAAAATAGAATAAGGGCCTGA
>JAWOIM010000763.1:0-7464 GCA_046484685.1 Chloroflexota bacterium
CGCGCCCTGGGTGGACTCATCCCCCAGGCCATCCCGGCCCGGATAACGGGGGAAGTTTGGGTAAACGGCCTCGATGTCCGGCATGAGCCGCTGGCTGCTGTGGCCCAGCATATCGGCCTTGTCTTTCAAGACCCATCCGTCCAGTTATTCCATCTGCGCGTGGAAGATGATGTCGCCTTTGGTCCCCGTAATCTGGGCCTGCCGGAAGCGGTGGTGCAGCAGCGGGTGACGGCTGCTTTGCAAGCGGTGGGTGCTGAGGCACTGCGCCGGCAAAACCCGGCCGAACTGTCCGGCGGTCAAAAACAGCGGGTAGCTATTGCTGCCGCACTGGCCATGCAGCCGGCCGTCCTGGTTTTGGATGAACCGACCGCTTCCCTGGACGTAAAGGGGACCCGCCTGCTAACCGCTACGCTGGAACGATTGCGCCAACAAACCAATGTGACCATCATTCTGGTCGAACACCGGCTGGCTGATGTACTGCCCCTGACCGACCGCCTGATTATGATGGATGAGGGGCGCATTGTGGCCGATGATGCGCCTCAGGCCGTGTTGGCCGACCGGCAGCGCTGGCGTGCCCTGGGGCTGCGTCGGCCGGCTGAGCAGAAGCCAACCCCCTGGACAGACCTCATTCAGGCCAACGGGCACACGCCGCACAATCAGGCTCCCTTGCTGAGGCTGCAAAACGTAACGGCCGGTTATAACGGCCAGGCAATTCTCACCGATCTTAATCTGACCCTTTATCCCGGTGAGTTTGCTGCCCTGGTGGGAGACAACGGGGCCGGTAAGAGTACGCTGGCCCTGCTTCTGGCCGGCCTGTTAAAGCCCACACGCGGTTCGGTCCAATATAGAGATGGGCAGCGCCCCCGGCCCGGTCGGGATGTGTCCCTCCTTTTCCAAAACCCGGCCGATCAATTGTTTACCGACAGCGTAGAAGAAGAGGTCGCTTTTGGCCCGCGCAACTACCGTACTTTTGAGCCGACTTTTCAGGAGGAAACGCTGCGCCAGACGGGGCTGGCAGCGCTGCGCCGGCGGCAGCCGTTGGCCCTGTCAATGGGGCAGCAGCAGCGCGTGGCCGTGGCGGCCTGCCTGGCGCTGCGCCCACATCTGCTCATTCTGGATGAACCAACGCTGGGGCAGGATTGGGGCCACTTGCAGCGGTTGATGGATTTTCTGCTGACGCTGAATCAGGCGGGAACGGCCGTTTTGCTCATTACCCATGATTACAAATTGATTCACCATTATGCCCACCGCGTTTTAATAATGGCCAACGGCCGTATCGGTATAGACGGCCGTTTGCCCGCCAAAACAGCGGATCAGGCGCACATAGAAACAAACCTCAAGGAGAAACCCTAAGATGAACTTTACCACGCGACAACTCGTTATTCTGGCCGTTTTTGGAGCGCTGTGGGGGCTGGTCGAAATCAGCCTGGGCGCAGTTTTGCACGCCATCAGAATGCCTATGACCGGCGTTTTCTTATCGGCTGTCGGTTTAACCATCGTCATGATTGGCCGCCTCTTTGTGCCCAAAGTGGGGGCCACTCTCTTTATCGGCATCGTGGCCATGATCCTGAAGTTGTTTAGTATCGGCACGGTGGTGGTGGGGCCAATGGTCGGCATTCTGGCGGTCGCCCTGATTGCCGAAATCGTGCTGAGCGCCGCCAGACGCCCGTCTCGTATCGCCTTTATGCTGGCAGGCGGTATCGCTTTGCTCTGGACGCTGGTGCAGCCATTCTTTACCGGGCTGCTTCTCTTTGGTCGGGACGCGCTTGGTATCTGGCTGGGCCTGCTGGAAGAAGGGGGCCGCCTGATTGGTGTTGGCAGTGAAGCGGCCGTTTTGATCATGTTGGTGCTGATTGGACTGCGCCTGCTGCTTGGCGCAGCGGCCGGCTGGCTGGCCTGGGATGTGGGCCATTTGCTGCAAACCCGCCTGGGTCGCGTGCAGATGACCGCAGAAATGGGATGATTGGCGTCGAAGGTCTGCAGCGTTTAACCCTCAGCCTGGAAAGGCAGAGCGCGTTGGGCACGCCGGGCCGGCTGACCATCTTTTTCTGGTCGCTGGCGATGGTTTTGTTGATGCCCGTTGGGCGACTGCCGCTGGCGGGTGGTCTGGTTTTGCTGGTAACGGCCGTACTCTACCCGACTGCCCTGCGCCGCCTGTTCCGCTGGCGCTGGCTTATCTTTGGCCTGCTCTTGCTCCTGCCGCCGCTGCTCTGGTCGGGTACGGCCGGTGCTGGCCTTGCCGGCCAGGACAGCGTCTTTCCCTGGGCCGGGCTGGTTATCGGCCTGCAAATGGTGCTGCGCATGGTTGTGGTCGTGGTTGCAGTTGATGGCCTTTCCGGCGCGGTCGATGTAGCCGAAGTAGCCGGCCTGCTAGAGCGGTGTGGGCTGCGGGGGTTGGGGTTTGCCGTGGGCGTGGCCATTAATCTGCTGCCGGCCCTGCGCCGATCCGTTCAGACCACCTGGCACAGCCTGCGCATGCGCGGCGGCTTGCGTGCCCAGTGGTGGCGTGGGATACAATTATTTCTGGTAACGGTGCTGGTAAACGGGCTGCGCCAGGCGGAAAACATAGCCCTGGCAGCCGAAGCCCGTGCCTTTACGCCGGAGCGAGCCACTGCCTTACCGCTCAAGCGAGGCAGGTATGATGGGTATATGATCGTTGGGCTGCTTTTTTGCTGGCTGCTGCTGCAAATGTAAGTGTGGTGAAGGTTGTCATGGCATTCATATGACAGATAGCCGATTACGGTTGGCCTCTTTTTGTTATTATAAGGGCATCCTTATTTTATAAGATAGGCAGGCCGATTGATGCGTACCCAAACGACAAGCAGTGAAACGGTAGAGATGTATTTGAAGACCATCGCCGAACTGGGCGACGGCCGTTCTCCCGTCATCATTGCTCGCGTGGCTGAAAGGCTGAGGGTATCACCGGTATCGGCCAATGAGATGATGAAGCGGCTGGTGGCCCAAGGGTTTCTGGTCCATGAACGGTATAAAGGGGTCGTTCTGACGGAAAACGGCCGTTATATTGCCCATAACATCATGCGTCGGCAGCGATTATGGGAATGTTTTCTGGTCGATCACCTTAAATTTGATTGGGCCGGTGTATACGAAATGGCCTGTCGCCTGGAACACGCTACCTCTAACGTTCTGGCCGAATCCCTGGCTGTCTATCTGGGCCATCCCACCTGCTGCCCCCACGGCAATGCCATCCCCCAAAGTGACGGCAGCTTATCGGAAATAACGGCGCAGCCCTTAAGCACGCTGCGCGTTGGGGCCCCCGGCCATATTCACAGCATCCAACCCACCACAACCGATGTCTATGCCTATTTAAACCGGCATCAAATTTTACCCCGCCGCCCCTTTACCCTGGTAGAGATTGCGCCTATGCAGGGACCATACACCTTACAGTTGGAAACGAACCAGGTGGCTTTGGGCCGTTCGCTGGCTGAGTTGATATGGGTTTCCGGTTGAGTAGCCCATTGTGGCCGACAAGGAGAAACAGATGACAGTGACAACAATAACCCTGAACCAGTTAACACCGGGCCAATCGGCCCGCATAAAGAAGATTATGGGCAAAGGCCCCATTCGCCGCCGTCTATTTGATATGGGATTAACCGGCGGCACCGAAATTACCGTGGTCAAGACCTCACCCCTGGGAGACCCGGTGGACTATCTGGTACGCGGCTATCACCTTTCGCTGCGTAAATCAGAAGCAGAAATGGTCGTAGTGCATAATGCATAGGGCGTATTGCGTATTGCGTAAAAAACACCCTACGCACTACAACCTATCTACAACAAACCAACCATAGAGGACAAATTATGTTTCCCACCATGCAAACTTCTACTCCGGCCACAACGCCACTCACACCGTCAGGCCCGTCCCTGCCCCTGAGCCTGGCCTCGCGCGGGCAGACGGTCATCATTCACCAGATCAACGGCAGTCGCAGCCTACGCCAACGCCTGTTTGACCTGGGCCTCAACCAGGGGGCAGAGGTGCAAATCTTGAAAAATGAGATGCCTCATCCCATGATTGTAGCGGTGAAAAAAGACGGCCGTTTAGCCCTGGGGCGCAGCATGACCCATCATATTTTGGTGACACCTATAGCAAGTGAGACGTGAAACGTGAAACGTGAGAAAACGATCACGCATCACGAGTCACGTTTCACGCTTTCCCCAAATTGAGGATCACCCCATGTCAATTACTATCGCCCTGGCCGGCAATCCCAACGTTGGCAAAAGCACCATTTTTAATGCGCTGACCGGCTCCCGTCAGCACGTTGGCAACTGGCCCGGTAAAACAGTCGAAAAAAAGGAAGGTCGGCTGCAAGTCGGCGACAAAGAGATTCTGCTGGTTGATTTGCCGGGCACCTACAGCCTGACCGCCTATTCCATTGAAGAAATTATCACCCGTGATTTTATTATTAACGAAAAGCCAACGGCCGTTATCGCCGTCGTTGATGCCTCCAATTTAGAACGCAACCTCTACCTGGTGGCCCAGTTAATTGAACTGGAAGTGCCCGTCATTTTGGCCCTCAATATGACCGATGTGGCCAGCAGTCGGGGTCTGCGTATTGATACCAACCGTCTCTCTGAACGACTGGGCGGTATTCCAGTGGTGGAACTGGTGGGCAACCGCAATATGGGTCTGGACCAACTAACCCAGGCCATGGCCCAGGTAGCAGAACAGCCGGTCAAAGCGCTGCCCCAGGCTCAATATAAAGGCGTACTGGCCAGCGAAATGGTCGGGCTGGAAAACCAGATCAAACAATACCCCGCCCTGGCCGCCTACCAACCCTCCTGGCTGGCCATGAAGCTGCTGGAAGATGATCCGGCTGTGCTTGAGCTGATCGGGTCTAACGGCCAGGCGCCGCTGCTGGAAGCGACCGCCGCCGCTCAGGCCCGCATTGAAGCGGCCACCGGCGAAGATGCAGAAACCCTGATCGCCGACCAGCGGTATACGCTGATTGGTTCGGTTGTGGAGACGGTGCTGCAACGGCCGTCGCACACCATCCTCACCACCTCCGACAAAATCGACGACATTGTTACCCATCGCCTTTGGGGCGTGCCCATCTTTTTACTGATGATGTGGCTTGTTTTCCAGTTTACAGCCAATGTCAGCGCTCCCTTCCTCGATTGGGTCGATGTCTTTATTAACGAGACCATCTACGGCTGGGTCAGCGCCCTGATGGTCACGCTGGGGCTGGGCGAGACCTGGCTGGCTGCCCTGCTCACCGATGGCGTCATTGCCGGGGTGGGCGGCGTGTTGGTCTTTGTACCCGTCCTGCTCTTCCTCTACTTTGCCCTGGCCCTGCTGGAAGATTCCGGATACATGGCCCGGGCCGCTTTTGTTATGGACCGGGTGATGCGCTGGATGGGTCTGCACGGCAAGAGCTTCTTGCCCATGATTGTCGGCTTTGGCTGTACCGTTCCGGCCGTTTACGCCACCCGCACCCTGGAAAGCGAAAAAGACCGCAAGCTGACCGGCTTTTTGGCCACTTTTATGAGCTGTGGCGCCCGGCTGCCCGTGTACGTTGTTTTTGGGGCCGCCTTTTTTGGCGCGGCGGCCGGTAACTTGATTTTCGCCATGTACATCATCGGCATTGTTGTGGCTCTGGCTACCGGTTTTGCCCTCAAACACAGCGTCTACAAGGGTGAACAGCCGGCTCCCTTTGTGATGGAACTGCCCCCTTACCGCCTGCCCCGATTGCGCGACGTGGGACGGCAAATGTGGGAGCGGACCGAAGGCTTTCTAATCAAAGCGGGCACGGTTATTCTGGCTGCCTCGATTGTGCTGTGGCTGCTGATGGCCATACCGGGCCGGGCTAATGCCGGCACGTTCAATGACGTGGCCCCGGACGAGAGTCTGTTTGGGTTGGCCAGCGGCGCGGTAGCGCCCGTCTTTGCCCCTGCCGGGTTTGGCAGTTGGCAGGCAACCGGCTCGCTCCTCACTGGCTTCCTGGCCAAAGAGGTCATCGTCGGCACCATGAGTCAAATTTACGTTGGCGAAGATGAAATAGAAGAGGTTGAAATGGGTTCTTTTGCCGAGGAGTTGGGCGGGTCGGTACTGGGCTTTGGTGAGGCCATTTTGCTAACGGTGCAAGAGGTTCTCAACATTGCGCCGCGCACCATTAACCTGATTCCCGGTCTGGATATGGGCGAGTTTAGCTTCCTGGGCGAAGAGGTCGAAGAAAGCACAACCCGCCTGCAGGCGTCGCTCATCAACGCCTTTACCGTCTCGGCCGGATCTGAAGCGCTGGGCCGGTTGGCGGCCGTAGGCTTTAACGTCTTTGTGCTGCTCTACGTGCCTTGTATGGCAGCCGTGGCCGCCATGCGTCACGAGTTTGGCTCGCGCTGGATGTGGGCCCAGATTGGCTATACGCTGGCCCTGGCCTGGTTAGCGGCCGTTTTGGTATTCCAGATTGGCCGGCTGTTTGTCTAACAATGTACGGATTTAGCGGATTTTCGCGGATAAAACAGAAAAAATCCGCGTTTATCCGCTGCATCTGCGTTCTGTTTGATGGGTAACTGAACGGCTACGCTTACTGTTTACGGATAACAAATTATGCAAAGTAAACTACGCCAGGTGCTGACTGTTTTTGAAACGGCCGATTCTCCCCGTTCTCTGCCCCAAATTGCCCGTGACCTGGATCTGCCCGTTGACCGCCTGGAAGGCATGATTCAGCATTGGGTGCGCAAAGGGAAAATTCGACCGAGCGGATCGTTGACCGAATGTGGCACCTGCGGCCATCAGGGGGGCTGCCCCTTTGTCATGACGATGCCACGCAGTTATGAACTGATTAACGACGTTGGCCTGATAAGGTAATGGTCGAGAACAGCAGCGTGACCGTCTCGCCAGAGGCAATCTCGACTTCGTATAGCGCAGCGCATTGTGCCGGACTATTTCCTTAAACGCCAAATGAGAAATTATCGTTACTGCAAGGCATCCTGCACCGTTTGCCAGCCCCGGTGGGGAAAGAGCCGGGCAATTTGGGATGCAAAAAGAGGCGTAGCGCTGAGGATATCGGCTGCCTGGCCACTGGCAATAATTTCGCCCTGACTCATAATAGCCACCCGGTCGGCAATCTGCGCTGCCAGCTCCACGTCGTGGGTCACCAGCAGCAGCCCCATACCTTGGGCCAACCAGCGCCGCCAGATAGCTACCAGCGCCTGTTTGGCCACATAGTCCAGGCCGCGCGTCGGTTCGTCCAGCAGCAGCAGCCGGGGGTGGGTAATGGTGACGGCCCCCAAAGCCACCCGCTGCCGCTGCCCCACGGAGAGATCGCGGGGATAGGCAGCGGCCGTTTCGGCCAGACCCAACTGCCCCAACAGTGTCTGCACACGCTCCGTTGTGCCCTTGCCATTGACGCTCCTATCCAGGCCGTGATTGCGCAGCGTAAAATAAAGCTCGTCGGCCACCGTTTCCGCAAAAAGCAGGTCGTCGGGATTTTGAGGCAGGTAGGCCATTTC
>JAWOIM010000772.1:0-7964 GCA_046484685.1 Chloroflexota bacterium
TCCGCTGTCCATCGTCCACTGTCCATCGTCCGCTGTCCATCGTCCACTGTCCATCGTCCGCTGTCCATCGTCCATATTAAGGGGGTCTCTATGAAAAACGGCTGTTTTCTCTCCGATATAACCATTCCCGACGGCAGCCAGCTTATGGCCGGTGAGCCGTTTAGCAAAAGCTGGCGGCTGCAAAACAGCGGTGACGACGCCTGGGTAAGCAGCGATTGGCTGGCCTTTGTGGGGGGCCACCCGCTGGGCACCCGGCTGCGTTTTCCCTTGACGCCTGTGGTCGCCGGGCAGAGCCATGACCTGGCTGTTGGCCTGACCGCGCCCGACTGTGTCGGCTTTTACCGCAGCTATTGGCGGCTGCAAGACGAGGCCGGCACCTATTTTGGCGACATGCTCTTTGTCGAAATCGAGGTGGTGGCCCAACGGCCCACCTGGTCTACCCTGACGCCGGAAGCGTGGCGGCACACCATTTTTGCCATCACCAGCGTCTTTGAGTCGGGCACACCTGAGGGCAATCCGGCTGCCTACCAGACTTATGATGCGGGCATTATCAGTTATGGCCGTCATCAGGCTACCCTGTCATCGGGCAACCTGGGGCGGGTGGTGCAGGCCTATGTGCAGCGCAGCGACAGCCCCACCAGCCAGACCCTAGAGCAAACTTATTTGCTGCGGCTGTTGAATCGGGATACCAGTCTGCGTGAAGACGGCCGTTTGCGCGATCTGCTCATCATGGCTGCCCAGGAAGCGGCCATGCACGAAGCCCAGGAACTGATTTTTGCCCAAAACTTTTACCAGCCCTCGGTCGAGTCGGCCCGCCAATACCGGCTGCAAACGCCGCTGGGGCTGGCCTGCCTCTACGACACCCGTATCCAGGGCGGACTGGATATTGTAGGCAATCGCACCCGTGACCGGCTGGGCGGGCTGCCGGGCCACATCGGGAAGGACAGCAATCCGATCCGGGAGGCCGACTGGCTGCTCGTCTTTCTTGATGAGCGGGAAATCCGGCTGCTGCGCCTGGCCAACCAGAGTGCGGCCCGCGGCGACCATGGTAACGCCAACGCCCTGCGCGTCTCGGTTTTTCGGGTAGAGGAGCTGCGCAAACTGCTCCTGGCCGGCAATCTGGATCTGGCCGGTCAGTTGCTGGTGCGGGAGCAGCGGATTGGGGGAATAACGGCCGTATAAAAAAATTTGCCCCAATCTAATTCCTATGATAAGATTTAGCTTGGTCTATGTGTATTAGGCCAGCATGAATAACAAGATATGGCGGCTGTGGTGTAGGGGTTAACACGTCTGGTTGTGGCCCAGAAGATCGTGGGTTCAAATCCCACCAGTCGCCCCAAAATAAGAGAGGCGTTGGTTTAAACCCAACGTCTTTTTGTTTTTATAGGGGTGGGTTGGAAGTAAGAAGTGGAAAGTAAAAAGTGGAAAGTGAGAAGTGGGACGGGCAATAATGAATAAACAGGCATGGTGGCGCGGACCGCGTGGCGAATGGTATGTTGTGGTGCAGTTCTTCCTATTTGGGCTGTTGGTCTTTGGCCCTAAAACGGTGGCCGGGGTTGGTCGCTGGGGCGGGCCGTGGGCTAATATCAGCCTGGTGCTGGGCCTGCTGTTGGGTCTGATTGGGGCCGCTTTCATCGGGCTGGGCCTGATCTACCTGGGCCGAAATTTAACGGCCGTTCCCCACCCCAAAGAAGACGCCACTTTTGTTGAATCCGGGGCCTATGCCCTCGTGCGCCATCCCATTTACTGCGGCATTCTCTTTGCCGCTTTGGGGTACGCTCTGGCCTGGGCCAGCGTTTTTACGCTGTTCTACGCCCTCATTCTCTTCATCTTCTTTGACCGTAAAACCCGCCGCGAAGAAAAATATTTACGTCAAAAATTCCCGGGCTACGCCGCCTACCAGCAGCGCGTAGCCCGGCTGATCCCTTTTGTTTATTAGGGTCAGTCGAGAGTATAACAAGGAATCGTGGGTCTCCCACAAAACACTGCCATACTCGACAGTCGAACACCGTTTACTGTTCACCCGTTAGTTGTGTTATCATAGGGCGCTGTCGACAAATTGACCATTTTGTTAAAATAACCAATAGATTTATTGTCGTGAAACGTAATATCCCTACGCAATACGCGCTACGCAATACGTTTCACCCCGCACCCTAAATTAAATAGAGAACCCTATGCCTTCAAAATTATCCCAATGGTGTAACGCTTTTATCGAGGCCGGCTGGCTGATTGCCATTGTCGCCATTCCCCTCTTTTTTAATATTCATTCAGACCGCGTATTTGAACCCGACAAGTTGACCCTGCTCCGTTCCCTGGCCCTGCTCATGGCCGGGGCCTGGCTGGTGGGTTTTGTGGACCGCCAGGGCTGGGATAACGTCGATTGGCTCAAATGGAACCATCCTAAGAGCGTGTGGCGTATGCCCTTTGTCCTGCCTGTTTTTTTGCTGGTGCTGGTCTACATCATCTCCTCCCTTTTTTCAGTAACGCCGGTCGTTAGCTGGACCGGTTCTTACCAGCGGCTGCAGGGAACCTATACCACGTTGGCCTATATTGTGGTTTTTGCCATGGTGGCCACCACCATGCGCACCCATGCCCAGGTGCGGCGCGTGGTAACGGCCGTTATCATCACCTCTATCCCCATCTCCTTTTACGCCATTTTGCAGCATTATGGCCTGGATCCGCTGCCCTGGGGCGGCGATACCCAGCGGCGTGTGGCCGGCCATATGGGCAACGCTATTTTTATTGCCGCCTATTTGATTATGGTCGTGCCGCTGACGATCGGCCGTATCATCGAAGCCTTTACCAATATTCTTAGCGATGAAGAACTCTCCTACGCTGACGTCATTCGGGCCTCCATTTACATTTTTGTGGTGGCCATTCAGATATTGGCCATGGTCTGGACCCGCAGCCGTGGCCCGTTCGTGGGTATTGGTGTGGGTATGTTTGCCTTTGGTCTGATTGTTCTTGTTTCTCTGCGTAACGTAGTCGGAGACAGGCAGCGCATCAAAGGTAAGGATATTGGCTGGGCTATGCTGGTGGGCGGATTGGTGCTGGTGGGCCTGCTGGTGGCCGCCTTTGTGCCCGTCGGCCCGTCTACCTCTTTCCTCATTTTTGCGGGCGGCATTGGGGTGGCGATTGTGGCTATTTTAGGCCTGGTAGCTGCCGGCCGCGGCTGGCGCTGGCTGTGGCTGAGCTGGCTAATGGTAGCTGCTTTTGTAGGTGTCTGGGTGGTGTTGTTTAACCTGCCGCAGGAGATCCGCGAACCGCTGCGGCCTGCACCCGTTGTCGGCCAGGTCATTGAGACAATGGATGAGTGGCGTGGCTTGCCCGAAGTCGGCCGTTTAGGGCGTGTCCTGGAAGCCGGCGAACGAACCAGCCGCGTCCGTGTGCTGATTTGGGAAGGGGCGCTGGATCTGATTATGCCCCATGAGCCGCTGCGCTTTCCCGATGGGTCGGAAGATCGCTGGAATTTGATGCGGCCGTTAATCGGTTACGGTCCCGAATCGATGTATGTGGCCTACAACCGCTTCTACCCGCCCGAACTGGGCACGATTGAAGCCCGTAATGCCTCGCCGGACCGTGCCCATAATGAAACCTTCGACGCCCTGGTTATTACCGGCCTGCTCGGCTTTATTGTCTGGCAGATTCTCTATCTGAGCGTCTTCTATTACGGTTTCAAATGGCTGGGAGTGGTTCGCAGCAGCAGAGAGCGCAACCTCCTTGTTGGCCTCTGGATCGGTGTGGGCCTGGTGACCGCGCTTGGCTTTTCCCTCTGGCGTGGCCCCGAATATTTGGGCGTAGCCCTTCCCTTTGGCAGTATCGGTGGGCTGGTTCTCTATCTCATCTATTATGCCCTTTTTGCCCAGCCGGATGATGAAGCGTCCGACCCCTTTGCTCCAGAACGACTGCTGCTGGTGGCCCTGGTAGCCGCCATTGCCGCTCATTACATTGAAATTCACTTTGGTATTGCTATTGCCGCCACCCGCCTCCACTTCTTTACCTATGCGGGGCTGATGCTGGTTCTGGGTCATCTGCTGCCGCAGCAGGCAGAAGTGCCGGCGCCTGTCCTGGTGAAGTCAAAACGGCGGCGGCGGGTGGCAGCGGCCGTTCCTGCCACCGTCAGCGGCACCTGGTCCCCCATATTGATGGCCGGGCTGGTTTTAATGGTGGCTATCGGCATCATGGGCTACCAGTTCATGACCTATTCCTTGCCCCCCGGTAAAACGATAGAAACAGCCGCCGATCTGCTTACCGGCGAACTCTTTTACCAATCTCTCTTTGTCAATGCCTCCAGCGACTTTGCCGACTCCCCCTTTATCTTCCTTATGATGATGCTTACCTGGGGCTTGGGCGCACTCCTCTTCATCAGCGAAATGATCAAGTCAGATGCCTGGTCCTTTCCTCTGGAGACGCTGCCCCTGCCGCCCCAGCCGCGCCAGATAGCTATGGGCTTATTGGGGACAATGGTGGTGGGCGGGCTGCTGCTCCGCTTTGTCTTCACTCCCGATCCGGGAGAAACAACGGCCGCTTTAGGTCGCGGCCTGGCCTTGTTCTGGGCCGGGATCAACGCCGTGGGGCTGCTCCTTTTTATTACCAATCACCATCTGGCCCGCACCTTTGCCGGTATTGTGGCCATGACCGGTCTGGTGGTGGCCCTGCCTATTTTGGTGGCTGGAGGGGCCTGGTACGCTTTGCTGACCATCCTGCTGTACGGTGGCCTGCTCTATATTATCTGGGACAAAAGCTGGAGTGATACGCTTCTGCCCGTTGGTGTGGTTACCTCAGCGGCGTTGGCCCTGGGCCTCTTTTATACCTATATTCAGGCCTCCCTGCTGCGCTCATCCATTTTGTTCCGACCCACTGAAGCGGCCACGCTGCAAGCCCTGCGTATTGCCGAAGCCAGCCGTTCCACTATCTTCCTGACCGTTTTTTATCTGTTTATTATTACGGCCATCATTGTGCTGGCCTTCGTTCTGGCCCAGGGACGAGAAAGCCGGGGACGCACCTCGCTGGGGACAATGCCCGCTTTTGTGGCCTTACTGGTGGTGGCCATTTTGGGCAGTTACCTTATCAGCCGCACCAATACGCGCGTCATTCAGGCCGACATTGTCTACAAGCGGGCCAAACCGTTTGATGATCAGGCCGCCCGTACCCGCGATCCCCAACTGTGGGACAGCGCTATTGCTATCTATGAACACGCCATCAATCTGGCTCCCGAAGAAGATTTTTATTATCTTTTCTTGGGTCGGGCCTATCTGGAAAAATCGACCGTGACTCAGGATGCCCAGGAACAGATTTCCCTGCTGCAAGAGGCAGAACGGCTGCTGCGGCGGGCGCAAGACCTCAACCCGCTCAATACCGATCATACGGCCAACCTGGCCCGTCTCAATACTCGCTGGTCTCAACTGGCCGCCGATCCCGGTGTACGCTCAGAGCGTGTTGATGAAGCCGAAAAGTTTTATCAAGGAGCCATTTCCCTTAGTCCCCAAAACTCTATCATTCGCAATGAGTATGCCGGGCTGATTTATGAGTTAAAAGGGGATTGTGACGAAGCCCTTGCTGCTTATGATGCGGCTGTTACGGCCGATCCCTATTACCCTGTTTCCTACTTTGCCCGCGCCGATATTCATATCAACTGTGCCGCCAATTTATCCGAAGATGAGCGCAATGAGGGCTACCGGCAGGCGCTGGCCTCGATTGAAGAGGGGCTGGAACTGGACCCCAACAATGTACGGGCCTGGCAGCAGATAGGCCAGATTCGGCAGCAGATGGGTGAGTATGAGGCGGCGCTGGCTGCTTTTGATGAGGCCAGAGAACGCAACGTTAACGGCCGTATTCCTACCTGGAATATTGATTATCTGGCCGCTTTTACCAATTACCAGATGGGTGAGGCTGAAGAAGCCGCCCGCTTGGCCCGGCAGGCGTTGGCCGCCGCTCCCCCCGAAGCCGCCCCCCAAATTGAGCAACTGTTGGCCCAGATTGACCCCACGGCCGTTCCTGCTCCTGATCCCGCCCCCGCTCCGGCAGCAGAAGGAGAAACAGAACTGCCCCCCTTTGACGAGTCTGCTCTCAGCGGTGAGCGCCTGTTGGCCGAGCTGCCCCCGGCGGCACGGGCCGACTTCTTTGACAACACACCGCCGCTGGTGATTGACCCCAACGGCACTTACGAAGCCTTGTTAGTCACGGAGCGGGGTGAGATTCGCCTGCGTCTCTTTGCCGACGCGGCCCCACTGACGGTCAACAATTTTGTCTTTCTGGCCGAGCAAGGCTTTTACGATGAGACCACCTTCCACCGCGTCCTGGAGGATTTTATGGCCCAGGCGGGTGATCCTACCGGTACGGGCAGTGGCGGACCCGGTTACATGTTCGCCGATGAGACGGACAACGGGCTGACGTTTGATCGACCGGGTATCCTGGCCATGGCCAACGCCGGCCCCAATACCAACGGCAGCCAATTTTTTATTACCTTTGCCCCCACCCCCTGGCTTAACGGCAACCACACCATCTTTGGCGAGATCATAGCCGGCGAAGAAGTCTTGCCCTTACTTACCCGCCGCGATCCGCAGGCCGCCACTACCCCCGGTGACCTGCTGCTGCGAGTAGAGATTGAGCGGGTCAATTAATTTGACGGAGGACCGAGGACGAAGGACGGAGCATTTCGTCCTCGGTCCTCCGTCCTCCGTCAGAAAATATTTATGCGCGTCTTCATTGCTATCTTCCTATTAGCCCTCACTATCACCGGCTTTAGCACGCCCTGGGTGCGCCGTCTGGCCATTTATTTGGGTTTTGTTGATGCGCCGGCTCAGCGTAAGCTGCACAGCACCCCCATGCCCCTGATGGGCGGCATGGCGATTTTTGGGGGGGCGATAGTGGCCGTGCTGCTCTTTTATGAAGGCTCACCCCCCTCCCAGGTATTTGGCATTTTGCTGGCGGCCGGTGTAGTCGCTTTGGCCGGCCTGCTGGATGATCGCTACGGGCTGCCGGCGCGAGTCAAGCTGGCGGCACAGGTAGTGGGTTTTATTATTCTCATCTACTTTGGCGTGACGGCCCGGCTGCCCGACTCGGTGCCGCTGCTCTTAAACTATGCCATTACGCTGGTCTGGCTGGTAGGAATCACTAACGCCATTAACTTTCTGGACAATATGGACGGTCTGAGTGCAGGTATCAGCGGCGTGATGGCCGCCTTTATTTTGCTGCTGGGGGCGATCAACGGGCAGTTTCTGGTAACGGCCGTTGCTGCCGGCCTGCTTGGCTCCTGTATCGGCTTTTTGCGCTACAACTTCAAACCGGCCCAAATCTTTATGGGGGATGTTGGCTCCCTGTTTCTCGGCTTTTTGCTGGCGGTGCTGGCCATGCAGTTACGCTTTCCTACCACCAGCCAGTTTGTCACCTGGATGGTTCCCCTCTTTATTATGGGGCTGCCTATTTTTGATATGACGCTGGTGGTTGTTTCTCGCCTGCGCCGGGGCGTCAGCCCCAATACGCCGGGCAAAGACCATATCAGCCACCGTTTGGTGGAGATGGGCTTTAGTCAACGAGAGGCGGTCTTGATTCTTTACCTCTTTACGGGCATGTTTGGGCTGGTGGCTATTTTTATTACTCAGGCAACGGTGATGGAAGGGTATCTAATCGGGGCCGTAACGGCCGTTTTGGTTCTCTACACCATTTTCCGCCTGGAACGCCGCCGGGAGCGGCTGGCCGTACGCACGGTGAGCGGTAATCAGTAAGCAGTATTCAGTAAGCAGTATTTGTAAGCGTTTACCACCCTTGACAAATGAAAACGTAACGCAGGTTGCCAACCTAATGCCACTAAGATTTGGCCGGGTTGAGTTCAGCCAAGTGCTTCTGGCGGGCCGTGGACCTATCGCCATGGAGCGCCGGGTAAGGACGAGGTTTGTAACGAACCCGGCGTGGTTCATGCTTAACCTTATCAGGCTGCTGCGGCAGCTTGCAACGGGCTAAGC
>JAWOIM010000496.1:0-7310 GCA_046484685.1 Chloroflexota bacterium
GCCGCCTGCGCCTGCCAGCACCAGCCACCTCAGCGTGGTGGATGGGGACGGATTGGCGGTGAGCCTGACCACGACGGCGGGCGAATCGGCCAGGTACGTGGTGCCGGGCACGGGCTACATCCCCAACAACATGATGGGCGAGGCGGATTTGCACCCCAACGGCTTCCACAGCCGCCCTGCCGGGCAGCGTATCCCCACCATGATGACCCCCGTCATTGTGCTGAAGAATGGCAAAACCCGGCTGGTGCTGGGCAGCGGCGGCTCCATTCGCATCCGCAGCGCCATCATGCAGGCGCTGAGCAATTTGCTGGATTACCGGATGACGCTGCACGACGCCGTCAATACGGCACGGGTGCATGTGGAAAACGGCGCTTTGCAGTGCGAAGCGGGCTTCGATCCGGCGGCGGTGGATCAATTGGCAGCGATGGGGTATCCAGTCAACCGCTGGCCCACGCGCAGCATCTATTTTGGCGGCGTCCACAGCGTGGCGCGCACGGAAAATGGCCACCTGGACGCCGCCGGCGACAACCGGCGCGGCGGCTCCACGGCTGTCGTTTCGTAAGCGGTAGTTTGGAAACTTCTACGCCCTACAACAGCGTTGCTCCGCAAAATACGTTCGACTGCGCTCAGTACAAGTTTCCGCCTTGTGGGGATGGGTTAATTTTTACACCACAGAGAACACGGAGGGCGCGGAGCAAAAGAGAAAAAACTCTGTGTTCTCTGTGCCCTCTGTGGTGAAAGTATTTGGTTGTGGCCGCGCCACGTTATTCACTACGCACTAACTCCACCAGCATCAGCAGAAAATCGCGCTCTTCCAGGCGCTCGTACTCAGCCAGGGGCGCTTCTAACCAGACAACGGCCGTTTGCTCCCCCACTATTGCCAACAAAACCGCTCCCTGTATACGCTGATCGCGGCTGTTGGTATAAACAAAATCGGTCCGCAGCCATTGCTGGGGTCCCAGTTCAAAATAATAAGCCGGATCGGCCTCAAAATTGCTCACACCGGCGGCCGCATCCTCTACGCGGCGGGCCAATTCGGCCCCATCGACCGCTATTGCATCCTCCATACGCACGGCCCAAAACGTGTCCCGGTCCCGGCTAAAACGATGCCATTCGCGCAGCACTTGATAGGTATAAGCCGTGGGATAAGCCAGATTGCGGCCGGCCACAGGCTGCCGGCTCCAGTGGGGCGGACTATCATGCACGGGGGAAGTAAACTGCCAACTGGTGGCCATCTGCTCAGCAGCGGACCAGACGGCCGTTTCGGCCGTGCCTTCCCCCTCTACATCCAGCACATACCCTTGACCCTGCCGCACAAAAGCCAGCAAAACGCCCCGGCGTTGGGCCTCATCCGCCCGCGTATAGCCGTAGGCCACCCGCCGTGCCCGCATGTTGTCCAGCGGCAGTTGGTCCTCATAGAGCCGGCTGACCGGACCGAATTGGGCCAACGTCTGGTCGATCAGGGCAGCGGCATCGGTGCGCGGCGGCAGATCGGGGTAAACGACCAACTGCATTTGCATCGTGGCCGTCAGGTGGGTGCTCAGCAGCAGGGTGCCGCTGTAAACGGGCGTTTGCCAATGGTCGGCCATGCGGAACTGGAAGCCGTGCCGGGGATCAAGATAGGTACGACCGGGCAGTGGCTCTTCAGGGGTTATTAGCCTCAGGTCTGCCGAGGCTTCGCCGGTGGCGCCTGCTTCGTTTTGGGCCAGGATGGTCAACCGGTAATCACCGGCCGGCAGCGGTTGGCGAGGAGTTATTTCCGCGCCGGCTGCAGCCATAAAGGGGTCGTCAGACAGATAGGGAACGGCCGTTTCCTCCTCAGCCCACAGCCCGTCCCCATACCAGACCAGCGGCCATTGGTGCAGGCCATCCTCAGGCACCCTGGCCAGCAGGGGTTGGCGGCTCAACGGCTGCCACTGGCCCTCTTCGATCTGCCAGCTAATTTGAAGCGACAGGCTAATAACGGCCGTGCCCCCCACTTCCAGCCGCAAATAAGCCGGCTGCTGGCTGCTGATCGTTTCTTCCCCCAAGTTGGTCAGGTAAAGTTGGGGCGGCAGGGGCACGGCCGTTAGGGTGTCGGTGACGGCAGGGGGGAGGGTAGGAACGGCCGTAGGCAGGGTGGCCGGCGTTTCCGTGGCTGCTGATGTCACATTCTGGGGCGTCTCCCCCCGGCTGCAGCCCACACTCAACAAAAGGAACAAACCTAACCAGACCAGCCATCTTCCAAAATTGCAGCCTACCATATGCATCTTCTCAACCTCAACAAGTGATTGTCTAAATCCCAGCACAAACGTTGGGCAGGGGGAACAGCAGCTACTATAATAGCCATATTAACCTTACTTTGCATCTTGATATCTAATCAACTATGAGTCATTTATTTGAAGCAGTCGGCAACATGCACATGCACACCCCTTACTCAGACGGGGAAAAGTGGCATGCCGACATCGCCAACGAGGCCATTGCCGCCGGCCTGGACTTTATTATTGTGACCGACCACAATGTCTGGGTCAATGGGGTGGAGGGCTGGTATGAGAATGAAAACGGCCGTGTTCTCCTGCTCAGCGGTGAAGAAGTACACAATGTGCGCCGCCGGCCGCAGGCCAGCCACCTGCTCGTCTACGGTGCCGAAAAAGAACTGGCGCCCTACGCCCACGATCCCCAGCAGTTAATCAATGAAGCCCAGGCGGCCGGTGGCTACACCTTCCTGGCCCACCCGTTTGAGCGGGAACTGCGTATCTTGCCCCACGGCGATCTGGGCTGGCACGATTGGCCCCTTGAGAACTTCACCGGCCTGGAAATCTGGAACTATATGTCCAGCATGGCAAGCCAGGTGGCCGACAAATTAGACCGGCTGCCCGTTCAGGTTGATGTCATTGACAAATTATATGCGGTTTGGCTGGCCGGCCGGCCGGAACAGATCGTCGTTGGGCCTGATCCCAAAACGCTGGACTTTTGGGACAAATTATTAAGCGAAGGCAAACGAGTAACGGCCGTTGGTAACAGTGACGCTCACGGCACACAGGCGCAGTATGGTCCGTTCAAGCGGGTTATTTATCCTTATGAACACTGCTTTCGGGCCGTCAATACCCATCTACTGCTGCCCAAACCATTTACCGGCGCTCTGGATCACGACAAACGGCTGCTGCTGCAGGCCATTGGCCAGGGCCATTCCTGGGTGGGCTATGACCTATCCCATCCCACTAAAGGCTTCCGTTTCTCGGGGCAGGGCATAGACAAAGGGATTATGGGCCATAGGGTTCGCCTGGACGCCGGCGCCACGCTCCAAGTAAAAACCCCGGCCAAAGCCAATATCCGGCTCATCCGGCATGGTGAGGTGGTGGCCCAGGTAGAAGAGGATACGCACCTGACCTACCTGCCTATTCAGCCGGGCGCCTACCGGGTTGAATGTACTCGCTATTTTGAAAGCACCGAGCGAGGCTGGATTTACAGCAATCCCATTTACCTGAAATAGAAAAATGGTACATCTGCTAACAACCATCCGCAGCCTATACCGGTTTAGCTTGGGACTGCTGCTAATACTGATGGCAACCGCGACTGCTATCGTCCTGGCGCTGCTGCCAGGACCGCAACAAGATATAACGCGCCCGATGCGTGTTATATCGTCGTTTGCCCGCCGGGTAATGCAGGTGGTCAATATCAAAATCCACTGCCCTGATCCCGAATTGCTTAGGCGTCATGAGGGCATTATCGTCAGTAACCATATCTCCTACGCCGATGTATTAGCCCTGCTGACGCTGACACCACTCCGCTTTCTGGCCAAAGCAGAGATTCGTGCCTGGCCAATGGTCGGGTTGGCAGCACAAACGATCGGCTGTGTTTTTGTCAAGCGGCATGACCGGCAGGCGCGAGCACAAACACGGTCTGAGTTAGCCCAAATAGAAAAATACCCGCCCATCGTCATTTTTCCCGAAGGGACACGCTCGGCTGAACCAGGGCTGCTGCCCTTTCGCTACGGTGGTTTTCGCACAGCTATCGAAAACGGCATTCCCCTGCTGCCCTGCGCCTTGGTCTATGATGCCCAATCGGTATTGAAGCGACGGCCTGGGGAATCCATGCTCAAAACAATGTGGCGTTTAACATCATACAAGGGTCCCATCCGGCTAGATATTATTCCGTTGGAACCGGTTATTCCCGACCCGGCTCAAGATGATGCCGTCAAGTTAGCTCACCTGACGCAGGCCAACATAGAGGCTATCCTTAACGAATGGCGAAACATGACCAATGTCATATCAAACCCACGTGAATAAATAAACGCAGCCATGAATAAACCTGTATAATCATCTTATGCGACGACTTCTTTTCCTGACAGCACTGGTTGCACCAGTTTTGTTTCTACTCTTCTTCTGGTTCTTTCCGGAATGGGATCGCCGCCTGCAGCTGCCCTTATTTCATTTCTATGTCGTCACTTTTACCACCTTTGCTGCCGCCGTCGTTTCTATTCTGCTGGCCAGGATTTTGCGCCCTGTTGCCCAGACTCGTCACGCATTAGCGGCCGTTGCTTTCGCCGTGATGGGAACGCTTTTTTTTACGCATGGGCTGCCTACGCCGGGTGCGCTGACGGCTCATTTCCATCCGGCAGTACAATGGTCGGCCTGGTTGACTTTGTTTAGCGGTGGCTTAATATTTTTTCTGGCCAGCTATGACAACGATCCGAACCGGCAGCACAAATGGTTGTCGCTATCTACAATCAGTTACGCAGCCATCATTGGTGTTTCAGGTTATCTGGCCGTTCTCCTGTTTGCCCCCCACTGGCTGCCAAGGATCGCTCAACAAAGCGACCCTTGGCATCTCCTGGTCATCTTTTATATAACGTTGGGCTTATGGTTATGGGCCGGTATACGCCTGTGGCGTATATGGCAGCTCAGCCAAAACCGGGTAGACGGTATGTTGGTCCTGGTTTCTTTTTGGTTAGCCCAGGCAGCGATCAGCATGCACCAGTTCTCGCTGTGGCAGTTAAGCTGGTGGGTATACCATTTCTTGTTGCTGGCTGCCTTTTTGGGAACATTTTTGGTATTGGTCGTCCAATATGAACAGGCCCGTCAATTTCGTCTACTGCCCTATTATCTGGCCACATCGTTTATCGTCACCGTATTGTTAGCCCTGATGTCTGCCTATCTCTATGGAGACTTTATGGCCAGCGTATTGGGCCGGCAGATTCTGGAACAACATTTGTTAGCAGCGCAAGAGAGTGTGTTTCAGAGAAGGATTGTTGGCCTGGTCATTGCCGCTTTTAGTATGGGTATACTTTTTCTGGTTCTGCTGCTCATTGTCCGTCGCGCCGATCGGGTTATCAATCAAAACACGGACGAACTGGCCCTGGCTTATGAAAATTTGCAGCGTTCGGAACGGATTCGACAAGATATGACCAGCATGATTGTCCATGATCTACGTACACCGCTAACCAGTATCATCGCCAGCCTGGACCTGACAGCCCACAAAAATAAGGGTGACATGCTAAACATGGAAAAGGGTACCTTTGACAGGGTACGGCGGGCCGCTACACGCCTGAGCCAGATGGTTGATGAGATTTTGGCGGTAAGCAAGTTGGAAGCAGGTGAACTGGAGATTAGGCGACAGTCTGTACCCCTACAAGCATTTTTGACAGAAAGATTGGAAGGATTTTCGGCACAAGCGGCACGCGAATCCAAATCGCTGCAGTTGGATTGTGAGGCAGACACGGTTGCCCGCTTAGACCCCTCTTTGTTAGGTCGGGTCATTGAGAATCTAATAGCCAATGGCCTTAAACATACTTCAAGCAGTGGGGTTGTTCATGTTTCAGCCTGGCGCAACGACCAGAAAATATGGATTGCGGTACGTGATAATGGGATTGGCATTCCTGAAGCCTACCGGGAACGTATTTTCGATAAGTTTGTGCAGGTTCCCTCTACTGATGAGCGAATTACACGACGCGGAACCGGGCTGGGTCTGGCATTTTGTCGTCTGGCCGTTGAGGCCCATAACGGCCGTATCTGGGTAGAAAACATTGAGGAGGGCGGCAGCGATTTCCGGCTCTGGCTGCCGCTTTGACCCACTAACGGTGGCCTTGTCAGGCGTCTTGGGCTAAACTTAGGCTACAACATTTATCCGATAACTATGACGCAATACCCTTTATGACCCAACCACAACCAACTCCATCTACTCAATCGCCATTCGCCACCCGTCCCTTAGAGCCAGAACCAAAAGCTATTGTAATTGGGGCCTCGTCAGGCATTGGTGCCGCCCTGGTACATGAATTGGGCCACCAGGGCTACCGGGTGGCCGCCATCGCCCGGCGCGAAGCGGAATTGACCCGTCTCTGTGACACCGTTAATACGGCCGTTGGGGCCGAGCGTGTTTTTCCCTATGTACATGATGTAACGGCCTATGAAGCTGTGCCCACTCTGTTTCAGCAGATTGTGCGGCAGTTGGGTGGATTAGACCTGGTTATCTATGTGGCCGGTATACAGCCGGCTGTAGCGCTAGATGAATATAATTTTGAAAAAGATGCGGCCATGATAGAAGTGAATTTGTTAGGGGCGATGGCCTGGCTGAACGAAACGGCCGTTCGCTTCGAGCGGGCAAAAACAGGTCACATTGTCGGTGTTGGCTCTATTGCCGGCGACCGGGGCCGCGCCGCCGGGCCGGGTTATAACACCAGCAAGGCCGCTCTGGCCACTTACCTGGAAGCTTTACGCAATCGGCTGTCGCGCCACGGGGTGAGCGGCAATACGCTCGGCGTGCTCACCGACATCTACGTGAAGGGCGGCGCCCCCGTGACCTTCTTCGGCAAGCCCGCCCGCACCTCGACGGCCGTCGCGGAATGGGCGCTCAAGTTCGGGGCCCGCGTCTTCCCGATCTACGGCCGCCGCAGGGACGGCGGGCTCGACTTCGACCTCATCGTGGATTCAGAGATCCCGCCGACCGACCCCGTCAGCATGACGCAGGCGATCAACGACAGCCTGGAGGCCGAGGTGCGCGGCCACATGGACCAGTGGTTCTGGATTCACCGGCGCTGGAAGCCTGACCGCAAGCGGCCGGGTCAGGGAACCCGCGCCGCGGCAAGCACCGGGCCGTAGCCATCGCGCTGGAGGATCACCGCGACCGGCGCATCGCCCGCGACCCTGGCGGTCGCGGCATAGGTCCCCTGCCCGTTCCATTCGCCGACCTCGATCCACAGATCGACGGCGTTGCGGAAATCGAACGTCCGCCCGGCATTCTCGCCCCGCGTGATCGCGACCCTCTGCATGGGAATGAACCGGGCGACCTGCACCACCACCGGCCCGTCCACCACGCCGACCGCCCGCGCCTCG
>JAWOIM010000340.1:0-3783 GCA_046484685.1 Chloroflexota bacterium
GCTCACCGAGAAACCGGGTTTTTAGCACATACTCATCATTGGTACACCAGAGAAAAACCCGGTTTCTGGCTTAGTAGTTACGGGAACTGATTGATTTTTGTGACAGTTGTTACTTTTTACTTCTTACTTCTCACTTCTCACTTATTGCTTTCTACTCACGTCTCACGCAGGGCAGCCAGATCAAACAGATCCCGGCCCCCTTGTTCCAGCCATTGGCGCAGTTCGGTGACGGCCACCGCCAGACGGGGCAGGTCGTGCTGTTTTTTGGTGCGGATCAGGTAGCCGGCGGCTTCGGTTTCGTCAATAGCTTCTTCCAGGAAGAGGGTGGCGGCCGCATATTTGAGCAATCGCTGCTGGTTGGGATTAAACTGGGCCAAGATGTCGGCCATGAAATGGTCCAGCAAGGCGTGGCAGGCCCGTTCCAGCACCCAGCCGGGGTCTTCGTCATAGGGCCAGGGGGGGGATTCGCCCACCGCTTTGGGCGGGGGCAGCAGCAGATAGATCGTTGCGGCCGTTTCGGCCAGCACGGGCTGTAGAGCCGGATAGACGATGTTGGGCATAATAACAATCTGCTGCTCTGAGGCCTGGTGGCGCAGTTGGCCCAGGAACCGGGGCAGGGTGGAGTCGTGGAAAATCGATTTTAGATTGGACACTCCTTCCAACCAGGGCGCCTGATGGGTGGCCCAAAAGACGGACAGCCCGCTTTTTTCACCGAAGTCGGCCAATGTTTTGAGCCAGGCTGCGCCATCAAAGCTGTCGCTCTGCAGCAGCGGTTCACGGGCGATGAAACTGCCCCAACTGGCCCGCAGCGCGGCACTAAAAAAGTGGGCGAGCGGGGTGTTGGCGGTCAGGGCTTCGTTAACGGCCGTTACCGCCCCATGGTTGGCCCACCGCTGCACAAACTGCTGCGTCTGTTTGGCATGGGGATGGACGGCGTGGGTCACCTGCGCCTGTTCTTGTTGGGGCCAATGGCTGGCGGCTAATACGGCCGTTACCAGCCTGGCCCGGTCATCGATGAGAATAGTTATATCGTTCATAAGTTTTCGTAGTGCATAAGGTGGCATAGCCACAACTAAAAACTCTCACCACAGAGGGCACAGAGGCATGTCCTGAGCAACGCCGAAGGAACACAGAGTTTTTTCTCTTTTGCTCTGTGCCCTCCGTGTTCTCTGTGGTGCAAAAATTAACCCCACCCACATAGTGCAAATTTTGCGGAGTAACGCTGTAGGGCGTTACATAACTTCTACGCACTACGCACTACGTAATACGCACTACGCCCCATTTACACTCTATAATCTCCTACTTCTTGGGGCCACAGCCGCCAGATAAAAACCAGCAGCGCCAGGCTGGTGGCCAGGTGCAGCCATTGGACCTGGGTGGGATCAGGCGGTGTGGGGGGCAGGAGGACCGTCCAGGTAGTAAAGCTTTGCGTGGCCTGCACCAGCACCATGCCCAAAAGGCTGCCCGTTCGCAGCCGAATGATACCGTAAAAGATACCCCACAGCCCAAAATAGGCCAAACTGACCAGGCCACTGCTGGTCGCTTCTTGAAAAAGAGTGACCGCCACGGCCCCAAACAGGAGGCCGCTGCTGATGGCGGCCGTTAGCGGGCCGCGCCACAGGGCCACGGCCCGGAATAAGAGGCCAAAGAGCCACAATTGTACGGCAAAGGCTTCAAAGAGCAGCAGGTAAAAGAAGACGTCGAACCCGCTGCCAAAGGCCTCCAGGCGGACAAAATAGAAGCGGAGCGGCAGCAGGGCCAGCCAGCCCAATGAAGCAAAGGCAATGCCCGAGAATAACGGCCGTCCGCCGCGCAGCCCCAGGTTTTTTAGCCCGTACCAAAACAGCCCCAGCAGCCAGCTTGTGCCGCCAACAACGGCTAAAACGGGCGCCAGTACAGCCTGCACTGAGCTTGCCGAAGCGGCCGTTTCGCTTGTGGCTCCCTGGCTCAGCAGCAGCCCTACGGTCAGGGCCAAAACCGGCGGCAGCAGCAAGGCCACTGCTGCCTGTACACCTGGGGGCAGGCCGGGTTGTTTCGGGTTTGTTTCCCCTTGTGTCGACATGGGCCGATTGTAACACATTCCGGCAGGGACCGGGAATGGCGTATAGGGCAATTGTAGAGGATGATTATAGCTTTAGACTATAATGACCCCAAAAACTAGACCACGACCTAAGGTGGATCGTTGTATAATCAACGAGTTTCCAGGAGGTCGTATTATGTCTACAAAACGCAAACAGTATAGTACGCAGAAAAAGTTCCAGGCTGCTCTGGAAGCAGCCAAACAAACGAAAACGATCAACAGGTAGCCAGCGCGATGACCTGCAACCCAACCAGGACGGTAGCTGTACTTACGGCTTTTCTAGTTGTTGCCCGACATAGTCATCTATCTGAGATACAATTTGAGCAAACAACGCCGCGTTCATCCCCCGATTTGGTGCAAAAAATTCTACCTTCAAAATATATTGCCCGTACCGTGCCCAATAAATCCATAATTGGCAGCTATCAGGCCTCCCCACGGCGCATACGACATGTTCCTGGTCTGCAAAAGCACTCGTATATGGCCAATCTGAAGGATAGCGATTAGGTTTATTGTAAGAGAGTTGAAAGTTAGGCCAGCTATTCCTGTAAGCAATTTCTGGACGGGACAGCAGGTACTGTCTCGCGGCTGTGAAGGGCGTATTATAAAGATATAGATGTTGTCTAATAGACGGGGCTGAGAGGTATTCTGCATCGTCATCCTCAAATCTATGCCAACCCCTTCCGAGATTAGATTCAGAATGATAAGCATATCTAGGCTTCTGCGATGTTGTCCGCCACGTAAACCATTCAACCGAAATCGTTTCCAGTCCTGTATACCAACTGTTAGGGAAGGAAGGGTGTGACAGCAAAAGCGCCTCAAGCGGGACTTCTTCACGCCGGCTTGCTTGCAAGCTAATCAGGAAAATAGCAAGACCACCGACAAACAGGAGACCAGTAAGCCGAATAAATGAGTTACTCTTCTTCATTAGCGGAAGTTACCTCCGTGAACACTAGTTTTTATTACTGGACACTGGCGTTTTTTGTGTTTTCCGGTGTAGCGCAGGTTGGTTGCCGCTGTGGTCTACTTGTTGTACGCGGTGACCGTCCCCATCATAGACGAATTCGGTCTATCTTATTCGATTTTAGCTAATTCAAACTCGGAACCAGAGCGTACCACAAAACCCATTTTTTCTGAATCAAACTTTACAAGCAACTTATCCTTAATTATGGAATATCTTAGCTCTACAAGGTCAAATATCACAATCGTTCCATTGCCAAGCTCTATAGCCCCAACTGTCATATCGGGCGCAACTACCCACCAGGTATCTACGTCATGGTTGCTGGTTTGCAGCTTGTCCCAGGTGACTTTTTTGTCCAGGGTGTGCAAAACCTGTTTTTGGTAACTATTTGCTCTCAAAGAATTGTTTTGGTTAATACGTATATCATATATTTCCGACCTTTGAGAGTGGGTGTTTAGCCACAACCCATTATTACCTGTTTGTGACAGTGCTATAAGTGCAGATCGTTCATCCTGGTGAGCAGGTTCAATTGTATAGCTTTTTATCGTCAGATCAGTTTGAGTCGTGTCAACTAAATGTAATTCTTCATGCCCATTTTCAAGACTTCGGACAACGGCAAGCGTGTTGCCAGTCCAAATCATGTGGCTAATAACTGCTCTCATCATAGGTGTGGGAAGATTTATCTCTAGCTGGGATGTTCCACTTGTATCAATTAGGTGTACTTGCGAACGGCTAAAAGCGACTG
>JAWOIM010000093.1:0-8701 GCA_046484685.1 Chloroflexota bacterium
CGTGCAGGTCAACCCCCAGGCTCACTATGAGTTGGACCTGGCTTCCTTCGCGGGATCCATTCTGGATGGCCAACCGGCCGCCCTGGCCGCAGCGGTAACCCTTTACCGCGGCGACTTCTTGAGCGATTTCTATCTGGAAAACAGCAACGAGTATGAGGAGTGGGCGGCGGCGCGACGGGCCGTGCTGCGCCTGCAGACGCTGGAGGCCCTGGCGGCGCTGGCTGACCACTCCCTGGCCCAGAGCGATTACGTGCAGGCGGAGGCCTATGCCCAACGACAGGTAGCAATGGAGCCGCTGCGCGAGGAAGGCCACCGGCAACTCATTCGCACCCTGGCCCGTTCCGGCCGGCGCAGCGCCGCTGTGGCCGCCTACGATGAGCTAACGACTCTGTTGCGCTCCGAACTGGGCATTGAGCCGGAACTGCAAACGCAGCAGCTTATTCAGAGCGTGCGCCAGGGCAAGCCCCACGCCCTGAGCGCCCCCGGTCGCGTACGTGGCTATGAACTGCACGAGCCAATCGGCGAAGGCAGGTTTGGCATCGTGTACCGGGCGATCCAGCCGGCCGTAGGGCGGGAGGTGGCCATCAAGGCCATTCGCCGTCGCTTCAGCGACAACCCGGAATTTATCCGCCGGTTTGAGGCTGAGGCGCACCTGGTGGCCCGCCTGGAGCACCCCCACATCGTGCCCCTCTACGACTACTGGCGCGAGCCGGGCGGGGCCTACCTGGTCATGCGCTGGATGCGCGGCGGCAGCGTTGCCGACACGCTGAAGCAGGGTCCTTACCCCGTCGAGGCCGTCTTGAACGTGCTGGATCAGGTCGCGACCGCACTGGCTGTCGCTCACGGTCGGGGCATCATCCACCGCGACCTGAAGCCGGCCAACATCTTGCTTGATGAAGGTGGCAATGCCTATCTCTCCGATTTCGGGATCGCCAAGGATTTGCACGCGGATGAGGCGCTTACCGGCAGCGGCACCGTGGTCGGCTCCCCCTATTACGCCGCCCCGGAGCAGTTGTTGTCCGAGCCGGTCTCGCCACAGACGGATATTTACAGTCTGGGGCTGACCCTGTATGAACTGCTGGTGGGTGCAAAACCGTACGCTGACGCGACGCCGGCTGCGCTCTATTACAAGCAGTTGCACGAGCCGCTGCCCCTGGCCCGTGCGCACCGCCCGGAGCTGCCCGCCGTCCTGGACGAGGCGCTGCGGCGGGCCACGGCCAAACAGCCGGCCGAACGCTTCCCCGATATCACGGCGTTTGCCCAGGCCATGCATGCCGCGCTCCGGGAGGCGACACACGTGCAGCGTGTGGTGACTGTTCCGGCCGCCGTGTCTGTGAACCCTTACAAAGGGCTGCGCCCCTTTGAAGAGGCCGACGCGGCGCGCTTCTTCGGCCGGGAGACGCTGGTGGAACAGTTGTTGGCCCGAATGGCCGGGAGCCGCTTCCTGGCCGTGGTTGGTCCCAGCGGCAGCGGCAAATCCAGCGTGGTTAAAGCCGGGCTGTTGCCGGCGCTGCGGCGCGGGGCGTTGCCGGACTCAGACGGCTGGTTCATCAGCGAAATGGTCCCCGGCACGCATCCCCTGAAGGAGCTGGAAGCGGCCCTCTTTCGCGTGGCCGTCAATCCGCCGGAGACGCTGCTGCCCCTGCTGGGCGAGGATGAACGCGGGCTGGCCCGGGCCGTGAAGCGGATTTTGCCCGCCACCGGAACGGAACTGCTGTTGCTGGTGGACCAGTTTGAGGAGATCTTCACGCTGGTAACGGACGAGGCACAACGACACTTCTTCCTGAACAGTCTGGCAGCAGCCGTTGCCGACGTCCGCGGCCGGTTGCGACTGGTGATCACCTTGCGCGCCGACTTTTACGACCGGCCGCTCATGTACCAGACCTTTGGTGAACTGATGCGCCAATACACGGCGGCCGTGGTTCCGTCGAGCAAGGAGGATCTGGCCGCGGCCATTCGCCGGCCGGCACAGCAGGTGGGGGTGCGGGTGGAGGACGATTTGCAGGCGGAAATGGTGGCCGACGTCTATGACCGGCCGGGGGCACTGCCGCTGCTGCAATATGCGCTGACCGAGCTGTTTGAGCGCCGGGAAAGCGGGCGTATGACCCTGGCGGCTTACGAGGCGGTGGGCCGGGTGAGCGGCGCGCTGAGCCAGCGGGCGGAAACGCTGTACCGGCAACTGTCTGAGCAGGAACAATTGGCGGCCCGCCAGCTATTCCTGCGCCTGGTGGCCCTGGGCGAGGCCGGGCAGGTGACGCGGCGGCGGGTGGCGCGTAGCGAACTGGAGGCCATTCGGTTGGCGGGTGAAGAAGCAGCGGCGGCGGTGAACAGGATACTTGACCTGTACGGCCGTTACCGACTGCTGACTTTTGATCACGACCCCGCCACGCGCGTGCCCACGGTGGAAGTGGCGCACGAGGCGCTGCTGACCGCCTGGACCCGGTTACGAGAGTGGATTGAGGTTGGCGGTGAAGACTTGCGCCAGCAGCGCCGTTTGCGGCGCTGGGCGCTGGAGTGGCAGGAAGCCGGTCGCGAGCCTGGATTGCTGCTGCGCAGCGCCCGCCTGGAACAGATGGCCGGTTGGGCGGCGCAGACAGATCTGGCGTTAAGCGCAAGTGAACAAGCTTATCTGGAAACCAGCATCGCCGCCCGTCAGGAAAGACTGGCGGCCGAAGAAGCCCGCCGCCAGCGCGAGCTGGAAACAGCGCAGCACCTGGCGGAGACAGAGCGGCAGCGCGCCGAGGAGCAGAGTCAAGCTGCCCGGCGCTTGCAGCGCCGGGCGGTTTATCTGGTGGGGGCTTTGGTGACAGCGCTTCTGTTAGCCATTGTGGCCGTCGCCTTTCAGCAGAGCGCCAACCGGAACGCGGACATGGCCATAACCAACGCCAGCCTGGCCATGACGCGCGAAGCCGAAGCTGAGGAGAATGCCCGGCTGGCTGCCAACCGGCAGAGTGAAGCCGAAGCGGAAGCAAATCTGCGAGCCATGGCCGAAGCAGTTGCCATTCAGGAACGGGAGACAGCCGAACAGCAGCAAGCGATTGCCGAGGAACAGCGAGAGATCGCTGGGCAGCAGGTTCGTTTGACCACCTCGCGTGAACTGGCGCTGGCCGCCCTGACCACACTGGACACTGATCCGGAGCTAAGTCTTCTGCTGGCCTTGCAGGGCCTGCAAGTGGCCCATACGCGCGAGGCAGAGAATATACTGCACCAGGCCCTGGCCGTTTCCAGGGTGGAGCGCACGCTATTCGGTCATGAGTTAGAAGTTTCGGGGCTGGCCTTCAGTCGGGACGGCCGGCTGTTGGCCTCGGGCAGTGTAGATACAGTGGTGCGCATTTGGGAGGTAGACAGCGGTCGGGAGCTACATGCGCTGACCGGCTTTGAAGACATGATATACGGCCTGGATTTCGACCCTGCGGGGCAGCGTTTGGCAGCCAGCAGTTGGGATGGTACGGTTCGCATCTGGAATGTCAACACTGGCGTGGAGCAAATGACCCTGGTGATGCCTACACCGGACGGGTCAAGGATACGGCTAGATGACGTTGAGTTCAGTCCCGATGGCCAGTTCCTGGCCGTAGGTGGTCGCGACCAGACAGTCGTCTGGGATCTGGAGACGGAGCAGCCCTGGCTGGTATTTCCACAGGGTAGATATGATGTGACCTTCAGCCCGAACGGCCGCCTCCTGGCGTTTAGGGTCCTTAAAACAGATGGCGCAGGGCCAGAAGCGGTTGTGACCGTTTGGGATCTTGAGGCCGGCCAGGAACTGGCAATCTTAGCTGCAAATGTTATAGGTCTGGCCTTCAGCCCCGATGGGAAGCTGTTGGCGGCTGAAGTGCCAAGTCCCGGCGCCACCAGAATCTGGCACGTGGATCTCGATTCACCGGAGACATTTGGGCAGGAGTTGGCCCGACTGGGCGGAGCGGCAACCGGCAGCGATTCTTCGACGATTACCTTTCTACCTGATAATCGTCGCGTGCTCTACCTGGGTAACGAATCACATGTGAAGGTCTGGAATATCGAGGGGCCGGCAGAAATATTGAACGTTGCCTGTACGCCCGGTCCTTTTGCGGTTGCGGTCAATCCAACTGGCACACTGGTTGCAACCTCCAACACAGACGGCGCGATCAAGCTATGCCGGCTGGAACCGACATACGAATGGCAGACACTCGATATGACCACTGCCTTGCCCATAATGTTTCGAAATGTGGCTTTCAGCCCTGATGGATCGATCTTGTATACTATCCATTTGTCTGAGAGGCTGCAGGCCTGGGATACGATGGCCGCCGGTCTGTTGCAGCCTGGTGACGAGGTGTTTCTCGTTGAAGATTTGGCTTTTCGTGATGGCCTGGCAGTCAGTCCTGAAGGAGACTGGCTGACCGTGGGTACCTCCGATGGGCATGTCTATCTGTTTGATGCTAAAACGGGCGCTGAACTGGCCGTTTTGAGGGGAGATGAGGATGGGCTCTTTTGGGGCGTCGCCATTCACCCCGACGGCACACAATTAGCTGCTGCTGGAACCGCTGGAACCGCCAGGGTTTGGGATCCAGCCACGGGCGAGGAACTCTATGCCCTGGCCGACTGTGCCGACACGTTTATGTCCCCAGCGATTACCTTCAGTCCTGATGGGCAGCTACTTGTAACGGTATGCTATACTGGGACAGTAGCCGGCTGGGAGGCGGCGACTGGCGTCGAACGATTTCGGCTGACCGAGACATCTAATTATGGCGTCGCCATTAGCCCGGACGGGCGCTATATGGCCACCACGGGCACGGATGCAATCGTGCGCTTGTGGGATCTAACCACCGACGATGGGGTACCCCGGGAGATTCGACAAATGACCGGCCACACCTTTTTGGCTATGAGTCCGGTCTTTAGCCCGGATGGAACGCGGTTGGCGACTGGTTCTTTTGACAAAACTATCCGGGTGTGGAACGTCATGACCGGGGCAGAGATGCTGACCCTGCGGGGACACACCGAAGCAGTTTGGGACGTGGCCTTCAGTCCGGACGGTAAGCGGCTGGCTTCGGCCAGTTGGGATGGCACGGCTCGTGTTTTCCTGCTCGATCTGGACGAGGTGGTGGAATTGGCCCGTAGCCGGCTGACCCGCTGGTTCACACCAGATGAGTGCCAGCGATACCTGCACACCGAGACCTGCCCGCCGCCGCCGGAGCAAATTGGCCATCGGCCGCAAAACTGAATTGAATGGTTTATTCACGTGGTTGGCCGGAAGCTCTGGCAGCGTCTTTGCCGGCAGAGGTAGCCGCAGCCGCCGGGGAACGGGGCCGGGCGCTAGATTTGTGGGCAACGGCCCATTGCTGGCAGAGTTGGGTTGGTGTGAATGGGTAAACGGCCGTCTGGCTGCCGCCATGTGGACGGTCGTGGTGTTGGAAAACACCACGACCGGCGAGCAGCGGGCAACAGATTTGAGTATAGCGGCCGTTTATAGTGGAACGCCCTCCAGGCTAAAACCTCAGCAATCGCACTGAACCCAACTTACCTTGCTCCGCCATTCTCACGACCACCGAATTGGAAGCCTTTTACAGGCGTATCCACAAAACGACACAATTGCCTGAATCTATACCAACAGTGCGTCAAAAGGAGGTGAGTGTTATGGAATAGCTAAAAAGATTTTGCTTTGTTCTTAAAGGCGCGTCGGGCAGATTGGCGCACACGCCACCGTGTACCAACTAAACCAGTACAGCGTCAGCGCCATGCTGGCCGAAGGGGCAAACTCACCCAGTAGGACGGTGGCAATGCCCGTGGCAAAAGTAATCATGCCCAATCCAGCCAGCCACAGCTGCAAGCGGCCCGGATGGCGGGCAATAAGGTAACAGCCCAGCCAAAAGGTGAGGCAGAAAAGAACGGTTTGTAAGATGAGGACAGTTAAGCTCGCTCATGCGCGGATTGTGCGTAGGTGGACTGGCAACAGGCAAATTGCCGTTGACAAGTGGCGACTATTTAGATAAACTTCTATTTAGATTTCTGTCTAAATAGTCTGAGCAATTGAGGATAGCGCTTATGGAAACACATCAAATCGATACATTACCATGCTCAAATGCGCCGCCTGCTGGTCGATTATGGTTTAACCCATGACGCGCAGTTGGGGTGTTTACCGAAAAGTGGAGCCAAAAAATGCGTGAGGAAACAATGGAACAATCACTTACAAACCTGCTGCAAGAAGTTGAAAACATTGAAACGACGCCACAGCGGCGCTTACAAATCGGCAAAATGCTGGCAGAGATGGGCGATTCACGTCCAGGTGTTGGCGTAAAAGACGGTTTACCGGATATTGCCTGGCTGCCAGTAGCCCCCGGTGGTGAGGTAATGATTACCCGGCATTGGCAGCCCGACTCACCAGACGAGAAAGAGACTTTTAGCTACCTTGGACCGTTCAGTGTGGAACCATTTTATATTGCCAAATATCCCATCACTTATGCTCAATATCACGCTTTTGTTGAAGCCGGGGATGGCTACAACAATTTGGCATGGTGGCGCGGAATGCCTGAAATTTATCAACGACAGAAATTGGGAACGCAACGCACGAAACAACAAAATAATCCACGGGATACTGTTTCCTGGTATCAAAGCGTCGCCTTTGCTCGTTGGCTAAATCATCGGCTGCAAGGAGTTGATCTGCCTCACCCGACCAGCCAAGCATTGTTGCAGGTGGGCAAAAATGCCCAAATTCGATTGCCCACAGAGTGGGAATGGCAATGGGCTGCACAAAATGGTGTGGAAGCACGACAATATCCTTGGGGTGAAACCAGAACAGGCTGCGCAAATACTGTTGAATCAGGGCTTAATCAGGCAGCAGCGGTTGGTCTTTACCCGCACGGAGCGGCCGCTTGTGGGGCGCTAGACATGGCGGGAAACCTAATGGAATGGTGCGCCAACGACAAGGCAAATCCAGAAATAATCAGCGTCGCAAGCACTGCGACCAAAGTGCTGCGTGGCGGTGACTGGGGATATGGTTTGGAGAACGCTACCTGTATCTACTGCGATGATGAAGAACCGGCCTGCCTTGACGCCTTGAATGGCTTTCGGTTGATTATAGGACAGATCATAGCCAATGAGTGAGGAGCAGTTTCAAACATTACTCAATTTCTTCAAAGTGTTAGGCAATGAAAGCCGCCTGAAAATCCTGGGGCTGCTGGCCAACCAGGAGCGCAGCGTGGGCGAGCTGGCTGCGCTTCTGGAACTACGCGAGCCCACCGTCTCCCACCATCTCTCAACAATGAAGGAGTTAGGCCTGGTCAATGTACGGGCGGAAGGCAACACGCGCATTTATTGGCTCGATGTGAAGTTTCTGGAATCGATAAGTAAGGATATTTTGTCACAGGCGCAGCTGGCCGGGCTGGCCCCGGCAGGTGGTGAGAATCTTTGGGAGCGTAAGGTTTTGAGTGCGTTTGTAGAAAACGGCCGTATTACCCAACTCCCCACCCGCCGCAAAAAACAGGCCATTGTCATGCAGTGGGTGGCTGACCAATTTGAATACAACGTGCACTACCCCGAAGCGGAGATCAACGAGCGGCTCAAAGAGCTGAATCCCGACTTTGCCTCCTTGCGTCGCTATCTCATCGACTATAAATTGATGGAGCGCGACAAAAATATCTATTGGCGCATTCCGCCGGAGGAAACCGAATGAACCGCTTACCAGACCGTTGGCAAACAGCGCGACTAAAAATTAAAGATGGGGCGCTTAAAGACGTGCCTCAGCTGATGGCCATTTTCAACGCATGCAGCCATGTAGAGCAGTGGGACCCAACTTTCAAGATCTATCCAGAGGAAACGTTTACTGAGTTGGTGACAAAAAGTCTGGCAGATGGGATGGGGAACGGCCGTTTCCAACTCCAAACCATCCACCAAAACGATCAACTCATTGGCTACTTCCACTGCTACCACCAAAATCCCCATCCCCACAGCCTCTTTATTTCCATGTTCGTCCTGCACCCCGTCTACCAAAAAGGCGGCTTTGGCACCGAACTTGTTAACGCACTGGCGCTAATAGCCAAACCTACCGGCTACCAGGCCATCTGGCTAGAAATCTTCCTCAAAAATTGGCCCGCCCTGCGCTTCTGGATCAAATCCGGCTTCACCACCATCATCGATATCAACGACGCACCCCAGCACGACGCCACCGCCCACGCCAGCATCGTCGTCGCCAAAACCCTCTAGAACGGGGTATGGGTAACAAACCCGCGATATCGGGACTTGATTAATGTCAGATAAACATGGAGTCTGTCTGCATATTCCGGTGAAAACGATCACCTAATCCGGTCCATGCCGATCAGTCATTCCGGGCATGGCGATCAGGCAAGAGTAAAAGGGCGAATGAAGCAAAGGCGGTCAATAATCCAACCGGATGCCCTCGTTCACCACCTATGCCCGTTCCACGTAACGGCCGGGAGGCTGCATGTTGGTCCAACCGCCGGCATCGCGCAGCACAAAAGGATTGCTCTCCTTCGCCGCCCGTGTAGCCCAGGTGTGGTGCAGATCATGGGGGCTGAGCTCCCACAGGCCCAGAATATCCCGCCCCAGGATTTTCACCCGCCCGCCAATGGCCCGCACCGACATCACCTGGTTGGTCAGCTCGCCATTCTTCCGGCTGCCGCGCAGCAAGATGCCGCTGCCACGCATGTACGGCTGGTAATCAGCCAGCCCCGCCAGCAAATCGGCCGTTAACTCCATGCGGTCGGTCGTGTCC
>JAWOIM010000142.1:0-5712 GCA_046484685.1 Chloroflexota bacterium
TGCAGCGCGCCCTGGACCTCGCGGCCCGGCCCGAGGTGGCGTCGGGACCGAGCGGCCTGGTGCGCACCGACAGAGATACGCCCTTCGAGCCAGCTTCGTTCCTGGTCGGTCATTTGAGATTCCGTGTGTAGTATTCAGTCCCACCAAATTCTAAACACCGATTACTGAATACTGGTTACTGCTCCCCATCCAGCGGCGGTATGACCTCTGGCTGCTGCGGGTCTGGTGTCGGCTGCTGGATAAATTTAAGATCAAGCGCAGGCTGGGTTGGTGTGCGACCGCGCCAGTTATCGGTTATTTCTACGCCCACCCGCTGTGTATTCAGAAAAGTAGATACATACTGTTGTTGAGCGGTAGTAAGGGCCTGTTCTGATAACGGCCGTTGTTCCCGCCCGCTTACCTCAATCACGAAGTAACGAGTTGTTTCCTCATCAAACTGCTCAACCAATATCTCGCTGGGCATATTAGTGGGCAGTTCAAAAGCAGCATTAGCCAGCATAGGACCTAAATTATTTGCCAGATCTTCCTGGGTACGCCACAGCAGTTCGGTGGCAAAGGTAGATGAGGCGGCATCGGGGTCAGGTGGGGCACTGCGGATGGCGTTCCATACCGGCAGGAACCCTTCTGCAGCAATCAGCGCCGCGCCTTCATTGGCATCCGCTTCCGTCTCGTAAATGATCAGGTAGAGGCTGACATGTTCGGCCGTTGTGGGCAAATCTTGCTCCTCAGCCAGCAGTTCGGCCAATCGCTGCCGGTAAAGCTGTGCCCGAACAATCTGCCGATACTGGGCTTCGCTAATGCCATACGCTCGAAACTGATCCAAAAACTCATCAAACTCTTGCAGATACGCCTCGGCTGTGACCGGTGTGGGCGTAGGCTGCGGCGTATTAGTCGGTCCGATAGTGGCTGTGGGCAAAGCCACCGTCTCGGTGACGACCTCGTTGGTCACAGGCGTCAATGAGGGGGTGGGCATTACCGTGGGGGTAGAGGTGGGTAAGGGAGGGGGAGACTCACCACCAAAGTAGTTAAAGCTCTCCGCCAATTCCCGTTCCACATCGGCATCGGTGATAATGATACCGCGTGCTTCAGCCGCCTGGCGGGCCAGGGTTTCGTTAATCATTAGATCAAGGACCGTCTGACCAAAATTGTCAGGTTGACCCGGCACCACATTATTCGGCAACAACTCCTGAATCGTCTGACCGGCAAACTGTTGAATAATACCCACATCCCCGGCAAAGGCATCGTACTGGCCTTCCAGAAAAACGATGCGCTGCGCCCGTTCATAACGAACGCGATCTTGCCAATCACTCAGGGATATAGGCTCTTCGTTGACAACTGCCACCGGCCGGTTGGGGATAATAACGTACTCAATTACCAAAGCGACGACTATAACCAGCAAAAGGAGACCAAGCACAGCACCAACAGCCAGCCGTACCCGTTTCATCTGCCGCTCATGTTTGCGAGCGATCAGAATTTCTTTGCGGGTTTTGCGCCCATTACCTTCTGGTGTTACTAAGGGTTCTTTTTTAGCCATGAACGATGTTCTCGTAGGTGTTATTCAGATACAAAAGGGAGCAGGGCCAGATGGCGTGCTCGTTTGATAGCGACAGCCAGTCGGCGCTGTGATTTGGCACACAAGCCGGTTTGACGACGGGGTTTGATACGGCCGTATTCATTAATGTAACGGCTCAGCACTTCCGGTTCTTTATAATCTACTTCAATTTCTCGGCAGCCCTGGTTTCGTCCACCCCGGCGACCGCGATAGTTTCTTCCATTTCTTTCCATAATCTAATCTCCAACGTTAGAAAAATCTGGCTTCTTCCCTTTTGGTAATCGCTGCTTACCCTGTCAGAAACCAATCTTTTTCTGTAAAACTACATACTGTTATCAGATAAAGGGATCATCTCCTGGGCGACAACTTCCGTACGGTAATGCTTACGGCCGCTGCTGTCTTCCCAGCCGCGTGTTTGCAGGCGACCTTCAACATATACACGCTGACCCTTTGTCAATGTCTCGCTGCACAATTCAGCCAAACCACCCCAGGCCACTACACTAAACCATTCTGTCTCAGTGTGCTGCTCGCCTTCAGAAGATATCCAGGTTCGGGCAGTGGCAATTGTAAATGAGGTGACGGGCCGGCCGCCAGGCGTGTAGCGCAGCTCTGGCGTACCATCCAACCAGCCAATAATCATGACTTTGTTCAGGCTGCGTCCAGTGCTAATCTCCATAAGAATAGTTTACTCATCCTTGCGTACAAATAAATGTCGCAAGATATCGTCCGCAAATTTGACGTTGCGCTCAATATCGGCAATACGGGTCGGATCCAGCATGATCTCATAGTAAAGATAATATCCTTCACTATAATCACGAATGGGATAAGCCAGTTGGCGTTGGCCCCAATGGTTGATCGTTGGTTCAGGTATTTCCGTTCCTTCAGGAACTAACCAACCGTGGATACGCTCAATCAGTGCCTTACGATCTTGCTCTTCTAATTCAGGTTGTAGAATAAATGTGACTTCATACTCACGCATGTTGCTTTTAACCTCCTTTCCTTGGAATAACTCAGGCGAGCGCTGCCCCTGGTCCAAACGCCAGGAGCGGAAAGCAGCGAACATATACTGTTTTTAATGCTGCTGTGCAACAGCGTAGGATAATAACACAAATTACAAATTTCACAAAATGTTGGCAAATTGGTATCATAAAATACAAAATTGGTATACTATCAATGATGGCTCTTCAGGAATTCAGGGGGTTGACAAATCGTAATCGTATTTCGTATTGCGTAACCAGAGAGAATTACGGAATACGATTAAATTTCGCGAATTCCCAAAGAGCCCATAATCAGATTATTAGTTGACAAGGCAATACACTATGAATGAACGAACAAATGATATTACAACACCCGGTACAGCCGGAGACAGTGACCACAGTCAGGCCGGCGCAGCCCCTACCATCATTCACGTCAAGCCGGAAGCCAACAACCGGCAGCCTTTATGGATATTGGCCAGCGTGACGATTGGCTTCCTGCTGCCTATTTGTGCCTGCGTCATGTTTTTCTTCAGCTCGATGGCCAGCCTGAGTCTGGCCGACTGGAGTGGCTTGGGCGATGATGTGGGCGTGGGCGATGCCGTGGCCGTGGTACGGGTAGAGGGCGCCATTCTCAGCGGCGATGAGCCGGATCCGATCAGCGGCGGTGCCATCAGCGGCGGAATCATCCAACAGTTGAAAGAGGCAGCCGCCGATGATGACGTGAAGGCAATTGTACTGCGTATCGACTCGCCCGGCGGCTCCGTAACCGGCTCGGCCCAGATTTATGAGGCGATCAAAGAACTGGACAAACCGGTGGTAGCCAGCATGGCGGCCACGGCCGCTTCTGGTGGGTATTACATCAGCGCCCCGACCGATTATATCGTAGCCCGGCCTGATACAGTGACAGGCAGTATTGGTGTCATTGTCACCCTCTTTAATGCCCAGGATCTGCTGCAAGAGTTGGGCGTAGAAGTGGTGACCATCACCACCGGCCCCAACAAGGCTCTAGGCAGTCTGTGGGAAGAGATGACTCCAGAACAGCGTGAAATTCTGGATGACTTTATTTACGAAGCGTATGATGAATTTGTGCGCATTATTGTCGAGGGGCGCGATCTGAGTGAAAGTGAGGTGCTGGCCCTGGCCGACGGCCGTATCTACACCGGGCGTCAGGCTCTGGCCAATGGGCTGGTTGATGAACTGGGTGACCTGGAGACAGCTATCGACAAAGCGGCCGAATTGGGTGGCATTGTAGGCGAGCCACGTGTGATAGAGTATGACACCACTCCCTCATTTCTGAGGCTGTTGGGCGGCCTGAGCAGCCAGTTGACTAAAAGTGAAAGCGACCGGGTTTGGGAGGTCTTTGATGCCTTCTCCCGCCCCTTAATTGAGTACCGTTATGTGGGTCCCCGCTAAAGGTGATGGCTGGTGGCGCTGGCTGGTAGTAACGGCCGTTCTCTGCTTCAGTCTCTTCCTTTTTCCCCGCTCAGATAAAACGGCCGCCCAGGGACAAACCAACCTGGTGCTGGCCTTCTATTATGCCTGGTACAGCCCGGACAACTTTAGCTCCGGGCGTACCCCGTTTACCAATCCCAACCCCTACTTCTCTACGGACGCCGGCGTGATCCAGCGCCATGTCAACCAGGCCCGCAGCGCGGGCATCGACGCCTTTGTACAAAGCTGGTACGGGCCGCAAACGGCCAATAACCAGACAGAATCCAATTTTAGCACCCTGTTAAATGTGGCCTCGGCGGCGGGTTTCAAAGCGGCCGTTGATTTTGAAGTAGGCAGCCCCTTCTTTGCCAATAACCAGGACCGGATTGAGGCCCTGCGTGCGCTCCTGGCCGGCCACGCCCAACACCCCGCCTACCTGCGCGTAGACGGCCGTCCCGTCATCTTCTTTTGGGCCAACTGGCTGCTGAGTGTAGATGAATGGATAGCCATCCGGGATGCCGTAGACCCGGACCGCAGCAGCATCTGGATTGCCGAAGGAGGCAATACGGCCTATCTCAACTCCTTCGACGGGCTGCACCTCTATAACATTGCCTGGTCGGCCAATCCGGCCGGAACGGCCGCTACCTGGGCCGCCAATACACGCGCGGCCGCCTCTACCTATGGCGGCTACAAATATTGGGTGGCCACCGCCATGCCCGGCTGGGACGACACCCTGTTAGGTCGCGGTGACACCGCCTTTGTACGAAACCGGGTTGATGGGGATTTTTACCGGGCCAGCTTTGGGGGAGCGGCCGCCAGCGCTCCCGACATGCTGATTATTACCTCCTTCAATGAATGGAAAGAAGGCAGCAATATTGAGCCAAGCGCAGAGTTTGGTGACTTTTATCTGGGGCTGACGGCCGAATTAAGCGCGGCCTATAAAGCGGGCAGTCTGGGCGCACCGCCTCCCCCGCCGCCAGACCCGCCCCCGAACGATGAAGAAAGTAGTGAACCTGCTGTTACCTTTACGCCTGGTCCCAGCCCCACCCCTACTGACACGCCACCGCCACCGGCCACGGCCACCCCTCTCGCTTCTCCTACGCCTCAACCGGATGGGGCCATTGTCTACCAGGTGGTCCAGGGAGACACACCGCTGACCATTGCCAATCGCTTTGGTCTTAGCGTAGAAGATATTTACGCCTACAATAACCTGGGGCCAGACGCGCTGCTGTCGGTGGGTCAACCGCTCATTATCGGCTACGCTATCTTCCCCGACGGTTCGCGACCGCTGGCGGGCTTTGCCCAGGCCCGCGTCAAGCCGGACGGAGCCATTATCCATATTGTGGCCGCCGGCGATACGCCCTTGGGCATTGCCGCTACGTATGACCTGACGCTGGCCGAATTTTATGAGCTGAGCGGTCTGAGTGAGGGCAGCTTTTTGACGCTGGGGCAGGAAGTGGTGGTGGGCCAGCGGCCACAGCCGCGTGAGGTGGGTGGCTCAACCAGCGGACCGGAAACGATTACGGCTACCGTAACGATGCCCCCCACGCCCTTACCCACGGCCACAACCACACCATTACCTACCGATACACCAACTCCACTGCCGCCAGAAACGGCCGTTCCCGAAACCGCCACTGAACCTGAGCCTGAACTAAACGATACCGGTGAACCAATCAGTCTGATCCCCATTCTGGCCGGCCTGCTGGGCCTATTGGGATTGGTAGGGATGGTGGCCGTCTATCTGCTGCGCCG
>JAWOIM010000168.1:0-3256 GCA_046484685.1 Chloroflexota bacterium
GTTCGACGGCACCAAAGGCGATATTGTCGCGGGCCGACAGTTGGTAACGCACAAAATCCTGGAACAAAACGGCCACGCGGCTGCGCCAGGTGGCCGGATCAAGGTCTGCCAGCGGCGTGTCATCGATCATGATTTGACCTGCCGTTGGTTCATACAGACCACACAACAGCTTGACCAGCGACGTTTTGCCCGCGCCATTTTCGCCCACAATGGCCAGCGAGTGATGGGCCGGGATGAGCAGATTGAGATTGGTGAACAGGTCTTGCTCGCTGCCGGGATAGCGGAAGCTGACGTTCTGGCAGCGCAGGCCAATCTGGAGAGATTCGGCCGTTAATGGCTGCCGGGTCGTCGTTTTGTCCAGTCCTAATTTTTCGTCTAGCTCCAGGACCTTGGGCACGGTAACGGCCGCAAAGGAGAGGTGGGCGTTGTCATCATTGAAAGCGGTATAACCGTTGGCCTGCTGCAGCGCCTGAATAAAGACGGCCAGGGCAGCCAGGCTCAGGTCGCCACGCATGGCGGCCCAGGCCAGCAGGCCGTAGGAGAGGAGGTTGATGACCATGACCGCGCCGCTGGTGCCAAAAACGATAGGCAGCGACGGGCGACGGGCCTGCCACACCGGTTGAATAGCCGTTTGCCAGGCCGCCTCAAAGCGGTCCAGCAGCCAGTCGAGCATGCCCCAGATGCGGATTTCTTTGGCCGCCGAGGCGGTGAAAGCCAGATCGCGCAGGTATTCAGAGCGGCGCAGGGCATGGCTCTGCCCGTAACCAACCTGACCAACCTTGAGGTATTCACGCTGCATGTAATAAACGACGATGGGCCACATCAACAGCCAAAGCAGCCCCAGCCACCAGTGGAACCAGATCAGGATAGCGGCCGATCCCAACGCTTGCAGCCAGGCGGGCAAAACGGCGGCCAGGCCGGTAATGGCCAGGCTGGGCCGGTTTTGGTTCATGCCCAACTCGCGCACAATGCGCAGCCGGTCGAGGATATCTTCGTCTTCAAGATGGGCAATGCCGGGCGGACGACCCACGGCAGCCATCACGCGTTCTTGTAAATAGCGGTCGAGGTGACGGCCGAGTGTGGTGGCCAGGGCCGCTTGCAGCGGGCTGCTGATGCGCAGCAGGACGACCAGTCCGGCCACCCCGGCCAACAAGTTGAGCGTGTGGCGGCCGGCCGCCGACTCAACCCCACCGGCCACAGCCGCCGGTATGGCGCCAACCAGCAGCCCGGTGAGAACGGCAATGGCGATGGGCAGGATGGCGTTGACGAGAATGCCCAGGGCAAAGAGCCAGGGATGCCAGGGATGCACGCGGGGCAGCAGGGCCAGCATGTCCAGAATATTGTTGAGAGGCGACGGCCGCTGCCGCCAACCGGGCTGATTATCTGGCGCCGGGAGGGAGGATGTTGTTGAATTCATAACATGTAAACTCTATCAAACAGTCTGGAAAAGACGTTCGGACCCATCTGACGAAAAGAGGGTGAGTTGACGCGCGCCTCCTGTTTCCGGGGTGAAGGCGATATCCACCCCCGAAGCGCGCAAATGGAAGCGCTGTTCTGATAGGGGGATGAGCGGACCATACCGTATATCCGGGCCGTAGAGGGCTAATTCGCCTCCTTCCAACTGCACGGTGAGCGTTGACCCCGTTTCCTCAGCGTTAACCGGCGCGTACGTGCCGGCGTAGGTTTGCAGCAGTGATAGGGGCACATCGGGCGGCGTGACAACGACTTCAGGAACGCCCAGAAAATCAAGTACCGCCTTTTGGTAAAGGGGCCATTGCCCCTCGGTTACGTCCAGCGTCAGTGATTGCCAGCCGGCCGCCAGCACGCTGCTGGTGAGCGCCTGCACCTCTGCCATCATCTGTATGGCGCCGGCGATGCCGGTACGACCGCGTGCTTTTTGGTAAGCTGTTGGTTCCGTTTGCCTGACCATCTGCTTTTCCCAATCGGCACCCCGTTCGGCAATGCTGGTCCACGCCAGATGCTCCGCGTCTCCCGTCAGGTGGATGACGCGCGGCTGTAAGGGGGCGCATAAGCCGGCCAGCCGTTCTAGCCAGGTGAGAATTTGCAGCGGGGGCCAATCCACCCGCAGCAGCCGGTAGACGGCCGTATAAGAAAGGGCGCTGTCCACGACAAAGGTGGCCGGCGCAACCTGGACTGTCTCCACAAAGGCACGCCAGTTTTGCCACAACGCTTCTTCAGACAGGAGATTGTCATCCTCAAACGTGGCCAACACGTGGGGGAAATGGTCTTTCAGCATCGCGCCTTCCGGCAGCCACTGTTGGGGATAACCGTTAAGCTTTAGCTGCTGGGCGATGTATTCTGAGAGGGTGGATTTGCCGGTGAAGGGCAGACCTTCAACCAGCACCAGGGGGCATAGTCGTTCCATTTTTCAGTTCCTTTGTGCAAGGCGGATAAGGCGGCTCTACCAATCCCCTTCGATGTTCCCTTCAATGTGCATGGCAATCAATTCGGCGGCCGTGATGTCGCCGCCTCTACTTTTGACAACCCGGCGCATTTCGTCGATCTCCAGGCCATGAATAGCCATTTCGATCAGATCGCTGCCGGTCAGATCGCTTAAGCCCAGCGTGGCCGCCGCCTGAGCGAAATCGGCCGTCAGGCCATGAATTTGCATCTCTGCCAACTGAGCCGGCGACAGATCTGGCAATGCTAAGGCTGTGATCGCTCTGACAAATTCAGGCCGAACCCCGTGAATGCCGCATTGCAGAACTTCTTGAATGGTCAGAGCATCGCCACTCAACTGGCGCAGTTCATGAATCAATGCCGGCTCAATATCGTGAACGGCCAGTTTGGTAATATCTCTAACAGAAAGATCGGTGAGGCCCAGATCTGCTAACTCTTGGACCCAGGTCAGGTCCACATTGTGGATATGCAGCTTGATCAGATCGGCCACCGTCAAATCCTTGAGTCCCAACTCACGTGCCTGCCGGATGTAGTCCGGCTGCACATTGTGAATACCTAGTTTGATGATCTGCTGCCGCGTCAATTCAGTAAACCCCAGGCCGCGCAATGCTTCAATATACTCCGGCTGGATGCCCTGGCTCTTGAATTTGACTAAATCCTCAACGCTCAGGTCGTCCAGGCCCAATTCTTTAAGCTGGCGCAGGTAGCCGGCCGTGACCTGGTGTTTTTGCAGCCGCCATACGTCTTCATCGCTAAAATCCCGATAACCGATTTTGTCCAGGGCGCTGGCAAAGGCAGGGCTGAGCCGGTTTTCGCGGAAGCGGCGACCCGGCAG
>JAWOIM010000374.1:0-2639 GCA_046484685.1 Chloroflexota bacterium
ACCGAAGATGTTTACTCCGGTGTAGAATGGCCGGCCGAGTCTGATGGGGCCAAAGCGATCATCAAATTCATGAAAGAAGAATTAGGCAAAGAGGTGCGTCCCGATTCGGCCATTGGCATTAAGCCGGTCAGCGCCTTTGGCACCAAGCGGCTGGTGCGCCAGGCCATCCAGTATGCCATCGACAACAACCGTACCAGCGTGACCCTGGTCCACAAGGGCAATATCATGAAGTTCACCGAAGGGGCCTTCCGCGACTGGGGCTATGAGCTGGCCCGCGAAGAGTTTGGGGCCACTGAACTGGATGGTGGACCCTGGCACGTCTTGACCCACCCCGACACGGGTGCCGAAATCATCATCAAGGATGTGATTGCCGATAATATGCTGCAGCAGCTTCTGACGCGCACGGCCGATTATGACGTCATTGCCACGCTCAACCTCAACGGTGACTATATGAGCGATGCGGCTGCGGCCCAGGTGGGCGGTTTGGGTATGGCTCCCGGCGGCAATATTGGTGACGGCGTGGCCCTCTTTGAGGCCACGCATGGCACGGCTCCTAAATATGCGGGCAAGGACCAGGTCAACCCCGGCAGTCTGATTCTGAGCGGCGTGATGATGCTGCAATATATGGGCTGGCATGAAGCGGCCGATCTCATCGTTGACGCTATGACCAAAACAATACTGGACAAAACCGTCACCTACGACCTGCACCGGCAAATGGAAGGGGCCACGAAGTTGAGCTGCTCCGGGTTTGCTGAGGCTATCGTAGCGAATATGTAGCGAGGTGGCAGAGTGGCGAAGGGGCAGGGTAACTCCGCCACTCCGCCACTCCGCTACTCTGCCCCATGCCTCCTATTGTTCTCACTATCGCCGGTACCGACAGCGGTGGCGCGGCCGGACTGGCGGCCGACCTGCGCACGTTTGCTGCGCTGGGTGTATATGGGCTGTGTGCCATAACGGCCGTTACCGCCCAAGACAGCGAGCAGGTAACGGCCGTTCAGTTTATGTCTCCCGACTTTGTGGCCGCCCAAATGGCCGTCGTTCTGGCCGACTATGGGGCAGCGGCCACTTCGGCTGGCTCAGTGCTGGCTGTGAAGACCGGCTTCATCGGCCGTGAAGAGACGGTTGAAGCTGTTGCCAGGCAACTGGCTCTCTACCGGCCCGGCTGGCTGGTGGTAGACCCAGTGCTGGTTAATCAGCACGCCCAGCCGATGTTCAGCCCCGATCTGGTTGAAGCCTACCGCGCCTACCTGCTGCCACTGGCCGACCTGATTACCCCCAACTGGCACGAAGCGGCTCTGCTGACCCACAGTTCGCTCCCGGCCGCCGAGAAAAAAGTGGACTGGCTGGCCCAAACGGCGCGTGCCCTGTACGCTCTCGGTCCGCGCCGGGTGCTGATCACAGGGGTGCCGCTGGGCACAGAGATCGTGGACCTTTTTTTTGATGGGCAAACTGACCATCTCCGGCGTGTTTCTCGCCTGAACACACCCAATACGCACGGCAGCGGCGACACGCTGTCGGCCGCCACAGCAGCGTTTCTGGCTAAGGGAGAGGGGGTCGAAATGGCCGGCATTGAGCCGGTCGAAGTGGCCGTTCAGCAGGCCCAACAATTTACCCACCAGGCCATTGAGCGCGGTGCTAACTGGCAGTTAGGCAGCGGCCACGGCCCCGTATGGCAGTTGCCTTAGTATCCCTATTCAGTGAACAGGATTCAATAGTCAGTATGCCCTATCTGGTAAGTAGTAAAAAGTGGTTGGCATCTTTGCCCATCACCTACCACCCACGATTCGTGATGCTCTACGCCCTACTCATCATCCTGCTCCTCGGCTGTACCCGCGTGGAGCCGGTGGTCAAAGTGGGACTGGTGGGACCATTTGAAGGGCGAGAGCGGGCCGTGGGCTATGATGCTATTTACAGCGCCCGGCTGGCCGTGCGTGAAATTAATGAGGCGGGCGGCAGCAATGGCCAACGCGTGGCCCTGGTAGCCCTAGACGATGGCGGCCGGCCGGACCTGGCGCAAGCGGCCGCCCGCTCTCTTGCTTTGGATCCGGATGTGGTGCTGGTCGTAGGCCACTGGCTGCCGGAAACAACGGCCGCGGCGGCACCCATCTATGCCGAAGCCGGGCTGCCTTTTATTCCTCTGGGTCCCCCCCCCTTTGCCCCAACCGATCCTCACCGCCTGCCCGCCTCTTTTCGTGACGCTTATGCTGCTATAACCCCCTTTGACGAAGCGGCCGGCCCCCATGCCGGACCAACCTATGATGCCTTTCAACTCATCTGGCAAGCTCTGGCTGCCACGCCCACAACCCCCGCTGCCCGCACGGACTTGCAGAATGCCCTGAATGGTTTGCATTACGAGGGAATGACGGGTAATGTTTACGCACCAATGATGGGTGCTGAGTGAAGAGTAAGAAGTGAAGTGTAAGAAGTGAAAAGTAAGAAGTGAAAAGTCAACTGATTACCGATAACCGATTACGGATTACCGATTTCCGTTCACCAAAATGAAACAGCCAAACTTATCCATCATCATCGTTAGCTGGAATGTGCGGGAGCTGTTGGCCAACTGTTTGCGCTCAGTTTTCGCGCAGACAGGGCTGGCGCTGCAAATTATTGTGGTAGACAGCGCCTCAACCGACGGCAGC
>JAWOIM010000428.1:0-6273 GCA_046484685.1 Chloroflexota bacterium
CCCCATAATTAACCCATCAAGTAACTACTAACGCTCACCGGAGAAACCGGGGTTTTAGCACATACGCATCATTGGCACACCAGAGAAAAACCCGGTTTCTGGCTTAGTATCAATATATACGCTTACCCTACGTTTAAGGAGTTTGTCTATGTACAATCGTTTTAGAAACACTATTTTGTTTCTCATTATCACCGCTACAGTGGGCGTTTTTGTCGCCGCCTGTCAACCGCAGACGATCGAAGTGACCCGTGTTGTTACCGAAACGGTGGTAGAAGAAGTAACCCGCGTGATTAGCGAGACAGAGACCGTAACAGAAATGGTCGAAGTAGAAGTAACCCGCGTCATTCAGGTGGAAGTCCCCGCTGACGAGGCCGGGCCGGGTCGTCTGGTTATCTACTCCGGTCGCAGCGAGAGCCTGGTTGATCCCATTATTCAGCAGTTTGCGGCGGCTACCGGTATTCAAGTAGACGTGCGCTACGGCGGCACGGCCGAATTAGCCGCTACCATTCTCGAAGAAGGGCCAAACAGTCCGGCCGATGTTTTCTATGCTCAGGATCCCGGTGGGTTAGGGGCTGTGGCTGCTGCCAATCTACTGACACCGCTGCCAGACTCTATTTTAGAACGGGTGGCTGCCCGCTATGTGGCCCCTACCGGGGATTGGGTCGGTGTATCTGGTCGGGCACGTGTCGTTGCCTACAATACCGACGCCATCGTTGACCCGGCTGCCGATTTGCCCGCTGATTTATGGGGGTTTACCGAGCCGGAATGGAACGGCCGTATTGGCTGGCCACCGACCAACGGCTCCTTCCAGGCCATGCTGACCGGCATGCGCGCCATCTGGGGCGACGAGCAGACGGCCGAGTGGCTGCAAGGGATTCAGGCCAATAACCCTGTGGTTTATAGCAACAACACCGCTACCGTTGCCGGCGTAGCTGCCGGGGAAGTGGATGTCGGTTTCGTTAACCATTACTATCTCTATCGCTTCCTGGACGAAGGGGGGGAAAGCTTTAAGGCCCGCAATTATTCTTGCCCGGTAGTGGACCTGGCTCTATGGTCCTGATTTCCGGGGCCGGTATTCTGGAAACGGCTCCCAACCGAGACAATGCCGAACGCTTCCTGACGTTTTTACTCTCGGTGCCGGGGCAGCAATACTTTGCCTCGCAAACCTATGAATATCCGCTGGTAGAAGGGGTTGCTACCTCATCTGAACTGCCCCCGCTGGCCGATCTGGATGCCGTCGCTGTGGACATCGACCTGACCGATATGACCGACCTGGAAGGCACGGTACAAATGCTGAGTGACCTGGGTATTTTGCCCTAGCTATACCTGTTAACGATTTTTGTAGAGGGGGCCAGCTTTACCTGTCCTTTACAATTTGTAGCCGCGGTATGCCTGGCGCGTTTACACCAGCGCGGTAGGCATACCGCGGCTACAGTCGAAAATTTGTAACAGTAGTTAATATACAAGAACTCTGGACCACCAGCACTATGGCTAAAAAATTATGTAAACTTAAGAAAAAGCTCACACAGGATTTTGACACCTATGTTTTACTGGTGCATGAGCCTCGCTTTGTCTGCGCTAAATGTGGCCGGGCCGCTAATAAAAAGAAAAACCTGTGTACGCCACAGCCAATGCAGTAGTGTGCAGCATCTATTTGTGACCTATCTTATCAGGTAAAGTCAGCCCCTTTTTCCCACTTCTCCGGGCCAATGCCGCTCTCTTTAGCCGCAATCTGGCCGTAAAGATGTCCAGTGACCATCGTCATATACGGACTAAAAACGTAGCCAAGAAGAAAGGCGGCTATCGCCCCAAGACAGGGAATCATACTCAATATAGAGCTTACTGCACCCAAGACAAAAAGGATTATCACAACAGCCACGAGGGCCAGTAAGATGTCACCCGTGTTGCGGCGGGCAATGGCGATCACTTCGCCAAACCGGAAACAGGAACCGAGCTGACCGGTACGGCTGTATTGGATCATAATAGCCGGACTGATAAATAAAAGAGCCAACATCCAGATGAAAAAGATGCAAGCCAAGAGGCCAAAAGTAGTAAACATGCTGGCCACAGCCAGTTCTTCACTTAATTCAGCCACCCCTATCGAAGCCACCATGCCGGCACTGACGATACAAAACAGCAATAAAAACGGCAGCGTATAGACAAACTGGGCCACCATGACGGCCAACCCGTCCATGAACAGCTTGCCCCAGTCGTCCCAGGCGGGTAACGGCCGTTCATAACCATCACGCACATTCCGCACCACGGCCACTGCGTAACCGGTCAGCAGCGGAATGGGTAAGATAAGGAAAGAAAGGAAGGTAACCACAGCGCCAACAATCAACTTGGTCACCCAGTCCTCATCTTCAAATACATAAGTAAACGATTTAGCAATATCCATCAAGAGCCTCCTGATTAAGAATTATAAATTACAAAAGTCGTTGCGTTTCTGTTCTCTAATACGCATAGGTAGTCCATTTCGTTGCAACCCGACTTTGACCTGCTTCGTGATTAACAGCCACAAAAAAAGCGTATTTACCACCAAAATGGTAAATACGCCGCTGCAAACGATGTGTCAGATAAAAGCGATCAATACGCTATCTTGTGCGCAATCAGGCCCAGCCTTGATTCTGAACAAAGTCCGTGATAACGGGAATCTGAACCATTTGGCCCTGATAACCCTGATAGCCCCAGTAAATGGCTATACCCCACATAACTAACGAAGCCAGTCCGCAGGTAACGGAGCTAAGGGGCATTCCAACAAGAATGGAAAGTACACCCCAAGCCAACGCCTGCGCATTGTGGGCTTTAATAAAAGGACGAGATTTTTTATCTTCCATAAACAAAATAATGACCGGAATCAAGGGAGCTAAAACATATGCTAAAAGCACCCACAATCGATCATCACTGGATGGACCAGTACCACCACTTAAATCTGCATTTTCAAATTCTTCAGCCATGTTTGTCCTCCTGTCTTGATTGTAAAGACAGCTAATAACGAAAATAAACTTTTCAAACCACATCTATTGTATGAGCCAAAGGCCACATCGTCAACAAGCAGATAAAGGTTGAGGTACAAGTTGGTATTTCCCCTAAACGCTAGTATAATTCATCACAAATGTATAGCTTTGCATAGATTTTGAGACAGACTCTATCATTATGAATAGTGACATGGCCCCAAGCAGCACCTGGTTGACATTGGCCCAGGCCGCCCAACAACTGGATATTCATCCCACCACCCTGCGCCGCTGGGCCGACAATGGTGATATTCCCGTGATGCGGACGCCAGGTGGTCACCGTCGTTTTGCGGCGACCGATGTGGCCAATTTGGCCAGCCGCCAATACGGCCGTTTTCCTTCTAATCTCCATCAACTATGGGCTGAGCAGGCGTTGGCCCATACTCGCCAGGAGCTGAGCGTCCAAGATGATAGCTGGTTGGCAGTCGGTGATAACAAACTGCGCCAACGTCACCGTCAATTGGGACGAGAATTGATGGCCCTGACGCTGCAATACATTTCGGCCCCGGAAGAAAACGACCATCTGTTGGCTCAGGCCCGGCATGTGGGGCAGCAGTATGGTCAAATGGCCCAACAGTCGGGCCTGGTGCTAACTGAAGCACTCCAGGCCGCCCTCTTTTTTCGGGACACCCTGCTGGAAGCGGCGTTTACTCTGCCGGAAGATGTCCACATCCAGCCGCAAACCAACATGCGTCTCATACAGCGCATTAACCATTTACTTAATACTGTCCATCTGGCCATCGCTGCCTGTTATGATTCTGTAAATAATTAGACCCATGCCCCTACTTTGTGTCGGACTAAATCACCATACCGCTCCCATTCATGTGCGTGAACAGCTTGATTTTACGCCCGAACAGATAACGGCCGTTTTGCACTCCGGCCTCACTCAAACGCCGCTGGACGAACTGGTCATTATCTCTACCTGTAACCGGGTGGAGCTGTATGCGGCTTACCGGCCAGAGCAGGTGGCCGATCCCGTCAGCCAATTAATCGAGCTGCTGACCCAAAGCCACAACCTGCCCGCCGCTGCCTTCACCCCCCATCTCTATCATTATCAGGATACGGCCGTTATGCGCCACCTCTGTCGCGTGGCCGCCGGTCTTGATTCCCTGGTCATTGGTGAACCCCAAATTTTAGGGCAGGTGACAGAGGCTTTCACCGCAGCCCAAACCCAGGGCACCATCGGCCCCTCGTTAACTGCCCTCTTTCAGGCCGCCATTCGCTGCGGCAAACGCGCCCGCAGCCAGACCCGCATTGGCCACAACCCGGCCAGCGTTAGCTCCGTGGCCGTACGCCTGGCCGAAACGCTGGTAGGGGATTTAGGCCAGGCCCGTGTGCTGGTGTTGGGTGCAGGCGAGATGGCACAACTGGTTCTCAAAGCCCTGCACCAGCGCCACGTGCCCCAGGTGGAAGTGATTAATCGCACCTACGACCGTGCCCAGGAGTTGGCCAACCATTGGGGCGGCCGTGCCTATCCCTGGGCGCAGTTAACCGAACGGTTGGCCCTGGCCGATCTGGTGATTTCTTCAACCGCCGCCCCACAAATGGTAATTGATACGGCCGTTTTGCAGCCCATCCTGCAGCAGCGTGCTAAAGAAACCGGGCTTTTTGAAAAAAGCCCGATTTCTCAGGCCCCCAATCTCCTCTTTATCGACATTGCCGTTCCTCGCGACGTAGACCCGGCCGTGACCACCCTGCCCGGCGTCCACCGTTACGACGTGGATGATTTGCAGCAGCAGGTAGAAACCTCATTACAAGAGCGGCAAGAAGAAATCCCTCGGGTGGCGGCCATTATCGACGCCGAAGTAACGCTGCTGCAACAGCAGTTGCGCCAGCTTCAGGTACGGCCGATCATCACCGATTTGCGCCTAAAAGCAGAAGCGATCCGGCAGCAGGAATTAGAACGCACCCGCCGCTTTTTGGGCGACGTAGACGCCGACGATTGGCAGCGCATTGAGCGGCTGACCCAGGCCCTGGTCAACAAGCTGCTGCACGAACCCACCCTGCGCCTGCGGGCCGAAGCGGGCAACGGCCGGGCCGACGAACTCACCGACACCGTGCGTCACCTCTTCGCCCTGGAAGAAAGTTAAACAAGTAGCAAAGTGGCAAAGTGGCGAGGTTATGTGACTTTTGCCACTTCGCCACCCTGCAACTCTGCAACCCTGTTATGACAAAATCACTCCCCAAATCGACCCTCATCCTGGGCACACGCACCTCCAATCTGGCCCGCTGGCAAACGGCGCGGGTGATTGACTTGCTGCAAGCGGCCTGGCCGGGATTGAACTGTGAGAGCCGGCCCTTTCAAACCCAGGGCGACAAAATACTCGATAAGCCGCTGCCTCAGATTGGAGGCAAAGGGCTGTTTACGGCCGAATTGGAACGTGCCTTAATCGAGGGCAGTATCGACCTGGCCGTCCACTCTCTCAAAGATTTACCCACCGACGACACGCCCGGCCTGACCATCGGGGCCATTAGCGATCGGGCCGATGCCCGCGATGGGCTGGTGGCCCGTCACGGGTGGACGCTGGCTACGCTGCCGGAGGGAGCACTGGTTGGCACCAGCAGCGTGCGCCGCCAGGCGCAACTGCTGGCCCGCCGCCCCGACCTGCACGTCACCTCTATCCGGGGCAACGTGGAGACTCGCCTGCGTAAAGTGCTGGCGGATCATCTCTACGACGCCACCGTGCTGGCTGCGGCCGGTCTGGAACGGCTGGGGCTGACTGAGCATGTAACGGAGTGGCTCGATTGGGAGACGATGCTGCCTGCGCCCGGTCAGGGCGCACTGGCCGTGCAGTGCCGTGCCCAAGACAGCGCTACCCTGACGCTGCTGGCGGCGCTTGATGATGCGGCGGTGAGAACGGCCGTTACCGCCGAACGCACCTTCCTCAACGTCCTGGAAAGCGGCTGCTCCGCCCCTGTCGGCGCTTTGGCCACCGTTGCCGGGCAGACGATTACCATGCAGGCACTGGTGGCTGCGCCCAGCGGCCAGCACCTGATTCGCGTCCAGGGCCAGGGGCCTGACCCGCAGCAGTTGGGGCAAACGTTGGCCCAACAAGCCATGCAACAGGGAGCCGGCCACATTTTAGCCCGCTTACAGGCCGGGCTGCCCCTGCGCGGCCGGCGTATCGTCGTCACTCGCCCCCTGGACCAGGCCCGCTCTTTCCACGACATGCTGGTCGCGGCCTTCGGCCGGCTGATCGAGGAGCTCGGCGGCGAGGTCCTACTCAACGCCCCGGTCGAGAAGATCCTGGTCGAGGAC